>JANOEF010000001.1:0-1811 GCA_031413075.1 Acidobacteriota bacterium
AAAATCAAGTTGAAAGGCAAAAAAAAGCCAAAACTGGTCAAAAAAGTAGAATGAAGAGGAACAATCAGAGCAGAAAAAGGCAAACATCAGCTTGAAAATCAAACAGGCTTTTTTCTGCTTTTATCTAAAGTCGAGTTATAAAGATTGTTTGAACCGGCGCCGACGGGACGGCTGAATTGTCCCGTATAGGTGTCCAAACCCAACAGTGGATTGGTATCCTGAACATCAGTATTAACCGCTAAATATTCATAGCCGACTTTCAAACTATGTTTTCCGGCAGAAAAAGCATAGCTGGCGCGAAGGTCGTTATTAGCTGGATTTTGGAATTGTGGATTAGTCGCCTGGCGGCCGAGTTGCGACAGTCCGCCGATGGTTTGCGTGGTCAACCCACCGTTAACCCCGGGATCGTTTGGCAATCCGGTAATTCCGTAAAGTTCAAAAACACTTTGGCCACCCGTCAAAGGCGGTTTTTTACCCGCGTCAATTTGCGAATTTGAAAAACGGATGTCCAAAACCGAAGCATTTGCAAAAGCGTAGGTTCCGCCGATGACAAATTGCTTGTTCAAAATGTCAACAAATCCGTTTTGATTGCTCCCGGACGGACCCGAAATATTCGGAGCTTCAAAAGCATTTGATTTGCGATAACTCCAACGTCCGAAAAGGCTGAAATTATCGTTAAATTTATGGTCAATGCGGATATTATATTTGTTGTTGAAGTTTTGGTTTAAGACTAATTCTTGATAGTTACTACCCGTCACACCAACTAAATTGGGTGCCGGTAATTCGCTTAAAACCTTTTGGGCAAATGGGGTGAGCGGAATTACATCGCCCGCCGCATAATTAATTCCGGTCAGCGGATTGCGGACTGCCACACTCAAAATACCCTGTCTCTGGGTCAAGGTCGGCAGATTTGAATAAACCAGATTTTTCTGAATTTGCCGAAAACCTTCGTAATCGCCAAAGAAAAATGTGCGGTCTTTGATAATCGGACCGCCGAAGGTAAACCCAAATTGATTACGAATCAAAGGCGGTTTAGCACCACCTAAGGGCTTGAAAAATCCGACCGCATTGAGCACTGCATTACGGTGAAATTCCCAGGCCGAGCCGTGAAATTCATTAGTTCCGCTTCGATACGAGGCATTAATAACCGCGCCCCCGGAGCGTCCAAATTCCGCGCTGTAAGTGTTGGTTTGCACCTTGAATTCAGCAATCGCATCGGGTGAGACCTGCACTACCTGGCTCGAAAAACTCTGATTACTTGTTCCGTAAGCATTGTTATCAACGCCGTCCAGTAAAAAGTTGTTGAAAGTTGCGCGTAAACCATTGACGTTAAAAGCGGCTTCGCGTCCGCCTCCGCCAATACTGCTGTTGGTGTGCGATTCGCGCACGCCCGGAGCCAGCAAAATTAAATTTGCATACGAACGACCATTGAGCGGAAGGGCGACAATTTGTTTGCGTTGAACGACTTGTCCGACTTCGCTGGAATCAGTCTGGAGCGGATTTGCCGCATCGGTGACGGTAACTGTTTCAGTTGTTGAAGCGACTTGCAAAGTTAAATCAACTCTTTGCCGGGCGTTGACCGACACATTAATCTGGTCGGCCACGATCTTGCCAAAACCATTGGCCTCAACGATTACTTGATAATTACCGATTTTGACGTTGACGAATTGATAATCGCCACTGGAATCAGCCAAGATGTTTTTCCACGGGTTAGGTTCTCACTTGGTTCTCTGCAGAAGGAATCTGGGTATGCTGTAACGGCGACTCACGGGTATACGTGGATGAGTTCTGATGTTGGTTCTTCGAGCGCT
>JANOEF010000002.1:0-23669 GCA_031413075.1 Acidobacteriota bacterium
CTGAGCATTATTTTCAGTTGGTCTATCAACTGTGAATTTCCCGTTTTCCTCCAATCCCGGCAAATCAAGTAGCAAATTAAGCGGAGCGCGGGGTAGTCCGGTCAATGGACGCGGATTTCCATTAACCAATTCGTTATTGGCGAAAAGAAGCGCGCCGGGATAAATCACTCCTCTGGTCGGTTGCAAAATCGCAATCTCGTCGAAGTTTCGGCTCAAGTTCTTAGGGATTCGGGTGCATCTGGTAATAGTTCCGCTTCCCGGCTTCCGCATCATCTCGCCCCGGTTAAGTACTTTCTCAAAAATCGGTTGATTGCCCGTTGCTTGAACTGCCAACAAACTCACAGGATTGTAGTTCAAACCGCGAATATATTGTCCGAGCGTCCCGTTCGAGTTCGGTTGGGTCGGCGGATTAGGTTTGTTTAGAGGTGTCTCCGATGGTTCCGGTGACGGCTCAGGTTGAGTAGTTGATTCCGAATCATTGACTGCGGCGGTAAAACTTTCCTTCAATTGATTGACAATCTCGGCATCGTTAATCACTAATTTAACGTCGGCCAGCAATAGATCAACCACTTGCCTGGCGGTTTTGCCGACCAGCTTTTCCATCCGGGCATCCCACTTGTCGGTAATCGAAGTTTGTGTTTCTTCATCCTCAACTACTTCTGCCAGCACGGTTTTTAGTCTTTCAACCAAGGCTCCAAGTCCTTCTTCGTTAAGTGGGTCATCGGGATTAGTTTGTGCCAGCGCACTAAAATAAAACGTCGTGCCTACCAGTAAAATAGCAAAAATGGCTTTTGTCCAATTCACATTTAGTCTGTTTGATCTCATAGTTGTTGTTTCCTTTTTCACCTCAAATCTTTCGCTCGCAATTACATAAACGAGAATTTAACCGGAATTGGGTCATAAAAGCATGTTTAAGAACTAACCCATTCTCAATTATTCTGAATAGCCAGCAATTTACGGCGCGCCAGAATGATGGCGTATCCCGTGTCGACGTCACCTCGTTCATTCGCATTGTAAAAGCCAAGCAAAACAAGCAAAAAGAACGAAAAGGTGGAGTAAAACGAGCATTTATCTGATTGTAGTTGGCTGTAAATTTTAGCGCAATGAAAAAAAAAGTATTTACAAATCAAATTTAGTCTGTTAGACTCCAAACCAAATTTAATGTCGCCGAAGTTGTTTCGGAAAACAACACGGGAAAACCACATAGGTTTTGCCAAAGCAAAACAGGGGCGTAGCGAATTAATTTAGATTTATTAGTTAATTTTGCAGAAGACTTCTTCGCTTCCAGCCCGTCAGCTAATCTCGTAGGCGTATCGAAGAAGGACACGGCAAAAATATCTGCAAAGGTGTGAAGCGTGGACTTCACACCTTTTTTTGTATTTAAAATTGCAGGAGGTTAAAGCAATGAAAAGCAGATGTTTTTGGGAGAGATCAACTTTAAGAAAATTTAGGATCGTTTTTGAAACGGACGACTTTGTTCTTGGGCAGGATAGTCAAAATGAATGTCGAACATTTCGTAAAGACACCGATTTAATCAGTTTTTCCGAACGTCAAGTTTTGGAAGCACGACTCACCGAGATTCAAACAGAAACGGAGGTTAAAGATGATAAAGAAACAATTCTTTTTTATGATTTTTGCAATGTTACTGTTTAGTCAGTTTTCAATTCAGGCTCAAACTCCGCCGTTAGTTGAACAGGACGATATTCAATCTTGGAACGATATTCAATTGACCGTCCCGATGTCGAAGCAGGTTGATTTTGTCACCCAGGTGACCGGGCGTTTCGGCAAAAATATCTCGAGGCTGAATGATGCGCGTTTTCAAATCGGATTCGTTTATAAACCAAATAAATCCTGGTCATTTCAGCCCTTTTATTGGCAAATCAACGCCCGAAATTCGCGTAGTCAATTTCGTCTCGAACACCGTTTGAATTTTCGCATCGGCTATAAATTTCCTATCAAATCGTTTGGTTTATCGCATCGGAGTGGGTTTGAATATCGTCTGCGAAGACCGCAAAATTCGTGGCGTTATCGCCCATCGCTGACCTTTGAAAAAGATTTGCCGAAGAAATTTAACGCTAAATTTTATGTCACCGAAGAAATTTTCTATGACTCGCTGTTGGAGAAATTTTCCCGAAATCGGCTGACAATTGGCATCAATAAACCCCTGACCAAAAATCTTTCAGTTGACCTTTATTTTATGCGGCAAAACGATGGAAATTCGCGTCCGGGAGATTTAAGCGTGATTGGAACGTCTTGGAAAATCAAACTTTAGGAGGAAATTAATCAATGAAATTCAAAATAATGCTATTCATTTTTTTGTCAATTCTACTCGCGGCCTGTCTGCCGAGTACGCCAACCGGAAAAGGAAAACGCAGCATTACGGTTTACGGTTTTTCGATTATGAAAGAACCGCTTGAAAAGGAGATTTTCCCCCGATTTAAGGAAAAATGGCGAGTCTCACACGGCGAAGAAATTGAATTTGTTTCATCTTTTGCAGGGTCGGAAACGATTACTAATCAGATTTTACAAGGTTCGCCGGCGGAAATTGCGATTCTCTCGATTGAGCGTGATGTTGACCGTTTGATAAAAGCCGGACAGGTTCCAACGGATTGGTATGTGACGCCGCAAAAAGGGATTGTCAACAAAACGCCTTTTGTGATTTTAGTGCGAAAAGGCAATCCGAAAGGGATCACTGATTTTCCCGATTTAGCCAAGGAAGGTGTGAAATTGATTCATCCTGATCCGGTTAGTTCGGGCGGGGCGCAGTGGTCAATTCTTTCAATTTATGGATCAGAACTTTTGAAAGGTGAAAAGGCGGGTGCGAAAGATGAAGCCAAGTCGTTGGAAACCCTGAAAGCGATTTGGAAGAACGTCATTTCCACTCCCGGTTCAGCCCGTGAGGCTCGCACACAATTTGAAACCGGCTTCGGCGATGCACTGATAACTTATGAATTAGAGGGACTTGCGATGAAAGAAGCGAATGCGCCAATAGAAATCGTAATTCCCAAATCAACCATTTTCAGTGAACATCCGGTAGCAATTGTTGACCGTAATGTAACCCTTGAAGAACGTCCGGCAATCGAAGCTTTCCGCAATTTTTTATGGACCGAAGAAGCTCAAAAAGCCTTTATTAAATATCATTTTCGCTCAACCACGAATGAAAATTTAAATGAATCAAATCCAGCTTTTGCCAAAATTGAGATTCCCTTTACCGTTCAGCAATTCGGCGGTTGGGAAAAGGCTTATCCCGAAATTATTGAGAAAATTTTCATTGAAAAGGTTCAAAAGCAAAAGTGAGGTGAAATATGTCGAGTGTGCGCCACGTCAGAGGTTTCGATATTATCAAGCCATTGAGTATTTTTGTCATGGTAGCAATGATGTTACCCTTAATTTTGTTGCCGTTAGCATCAATTTTTATTTATGGCACGAGTAGCGGGTTAGACAAATTTTGGCAAGCCCTAAATGCTCCTGAAGCTATCCTTGCGCTTCAACTTTCGCTGGTAACGAGTTTTTGGGCGACTGTTTTCAATGTTATTTTCGGACTTTTTGCGGCGTATGTTTTGACGAAGTACAAGTTTTGGGGAAGTAACGCGATTACAGTCATCATCTCGCTTCCGACTGCCATTCCGACGGCGGTGGCAGGTTTTGCTTTGCTTCTTTTATGGGGACCCTACGGAATTTTGGGACGCTACACCGACCAATATTTTCATCTGATGTTCACGGCTTTTGCCATAATTTTGGCAAATATTTTTGTGACTTTTCCACTTGCTTTTGGCGTCATCAAACCTGTTTTTGAAACCATGAGCAGTTCGCTTGAAGAAGCCTCGGCGACGATGGGCGCGACTCGTTGGCAGACTTTTTGGCACATAACTTTGCCATCTTTGCGAGGGGCTATCGTGACGGGGGCCTTGCTGACATTTGCCCGCGCGGTTGGCGAATTCGGTTCCACGATTTTAGTTTCGGGAAATCTCGCCTCACGCACCCAAACCGCTCCGCTTTACATTTTCGCCAAATTTAACGAAGGACAAGTCGAAGCTGCCAACGCCATCGCTATCGTTTTAGCCCTATTTTCGTTTGCAATATTCAGCATTTTGTTTTTTGCCCAAAATTGGCTCGACAGGAAATAAATTTATGACAATTGCCGCAAGTTTTAGTGATTTGAGTAAAAAATATGGAGAAACCACCATCCTTAAGAACATCAATTTCGAGGTCGCAGAAGGCGAAATTGTCGTTTTGCTTGGTGCTTCAGGCAGCGGGAAAACTACGATTTTGCGAATCATTGCGGGTTTGGAAAGTTCAAATACAGGGAAGGTTATTTTACACACCAAAGATGTGACCGAACTTCCTGCCCGCGAACGAGGAGTCGGTGTTATCTTTCAATCTTATGCGCTTTTTCCGAAAATGACAGTCGAACAAAATATCGGTTATGGCTTGCGTTTGCGGAAAAAATCGAAAGCGGAAATTAAAAAACGAGTCAACGAATTGGTTGAGCTGGTTAATTTAGAAGACCATCGGAAAAAATATCCGTCGCAACTTTCCGGCGGACAACAACAGCGAGTGGCCATTGCCCGAGCTTTGGCCTATAATCCCGAAATTTTGCTTTTTGATGAGCCTTTTTCGGCTTTAGACGCCCAAATTCGTTCGCGCCTTCGCAGAGAAATTCGGCAACTTCTCAAAAAAATAAATGTTCCGGCGATTTTCATCACTCACGATCAGGAAGAAGCTCTCGAAATCGGCGACAGAATTGCAGTTTTGAATCAAGGTCAGATTGAATAAATTGGGGTGCCGTTTGACGTTTATAACAAACCTGAAACGGAATATGTGGCAACATTTTTAGGGATTGCAAATTTGCTCTTGGGGGTGGTCAACGACGGAGTTTTTGAAGCGGAAAATATTGATTTCGAGTTAGGCGATGATCTTCATTTTAAGAATGGTCAATCAGTCAAACTCATTTTTCGTCCTGAAGATGTTTTTCTACGACATCCCGAAAATTTGACTCAACATTATCAAAAACTAATTGACGGTTGGGTTGAGGAAGTAAATTTTGTTGGTTCTTATGAACGAATAATCGTTCGACTAAACTTCAAAAATGGTCAAACGATAATCGTCACTAGACCTAAGAGTGAAACCGAGATTTCTCCGCTTCAAATAAATCAAAAAGTTGAAGTCGGATTGGTGAGATTTAGGATCATACCAAATTTTACGCTATCGGTTGAAAAAGCAGCCAAAGCTATTTAAGCACCAATGCACAATTAACAATGGACAATGGACAATGAAGAAAACCCCAAAACCAAAGTTGCTCAATTATTTACCAGCTTTTCTTAATTTTCAATATGTCGCAAAACTTTTGCTGACCTGCTTAGTCGTTCCTTAAATTTTAGACTGATCCCAAACCCGACGGATTGGGTAACTAAACTGACATTTCAAGATCAATTTTCTTTCACCACCAGCAATTTACGCCGGGCCAGGATGATGACGTTATCGCGTTTTGAGGTAACCTCAATCGTGCGCACTTCACCATTCGGAGATTCGCTGAGAGGTCGTTTCGGCGTGTAGGTTACCACATATTGCGAGTCAATATTTTTGGCCAGATGCTCGGTTTTTTCGAGCATTTCTTCGGTGGTGTCGGGCAGATAAAAGATACCGTTGGTGTCATCGGACAATTGGGCGAGTTCGCGCTCGCTTCGTTTCAATGATTCACCGTGTTCTTTGTTCTTTCTGACCATTTCGCGATCCGTATTAATGGTCATGAGCGGAACGCTCGGAGGTTTGGCCGAAGCCGGCATATCAGCACCTGCCGGTAATTCGATGGCTTTTTTTCCGCCGCCGCGAACTGATTTGGTTCGTTTTTCGACCACTTGTTGTTCGAGCGCAGTATAGCTAAAGATATGAACGTTGATATTGGTCGCGGTCAAGTTTCTGATCGCCGCCACTCGTTGTTCCTGAGTACTCAAACTGTCGAGCCCGTCGCTAATTAAGACCAGATGGCGATTTTCACCTTTGAGTCTTTCCAAAAAATCGGTCGCATTTCTTAAGGCTTCGGAAAATCTTGAACGCGAACCGAAGTTCATTTTTTTATCCAAAATGTTTGAAAGCGTGGCTTTATCGGTTGTCCAATCAGAAATGACCTCGATCTTGTCGTGATATTGCATCAGTGCCACTTCGTCGTCATTTTGCAGAAAACTGATGAGTTTTTTGGCAGTTTCACGGGTGTTTTTGAAATCTTTGGCGACCCGGTTTTCGCCGCCCGTATCTAACAGAATCAGAACTTTGGCCGGGGTGTGCTGAATAATATTGGCCTGATGAAGCCGACCGTCTTCGCTGATCACGACATCCTCTTTTTTGAGCGAATCGGCAAAATTACCGCTCAAGTCAAAAGCCGCGATATTAAGCTTAATTTCTTCGGTATAAACAACTTCCGGTTTATCTGCAATCGGCGTCGGAGTTGGGGTTTGAGCCAAAATAGCAGTCGCAAAGATAAACCAAAGACAAGCAAAAAGACAAAAGTTATTGCGAAATGAAAACATATTTTCCCTCAGGTACTTGAGGTAAGATGTTTCAAGTGACGAAAAATATGCTTACAGGGTAGTTAATTGTTAATTGTTAATTGTTAATTGTTAATTGCCTTCATCCGTATCTAATTTTCACTTCCACTTTTTTACTTAAAACATAAGGTGAAAAGTAATCATTCATTAACAATGCGAATCCGTAGTTGAAATTGGGCATTACAAATCAACGACTTACGAGCCTATTTTTAATTTTGGGTTGAAACACGTTGACATAAACCCTTTGTTTTCAACATCCGAAATTTTCAACTACTGATTCGCATTAACAATTAACAATTAATAATTAATAATTGCCTACAGTTTCGGATGTTTTTCGACAAATTTGACCAGGGTTTTGATGTAATCCTTAAAATTCGGGCAAGAAATGCCGTGGGCCGAAAGTAATTCGGCGGAAAGGGTCGTATCAAATTCTTGGGGGGCGAAAAAATATGGAACTCCGGCATGCGGGAGTCCGCTGATGATCGGGGTTGTCGGCAACATGAGAATCCGATACATCAATTTTGGCGGTAATTTAGCCACCGATTTTTTTCCGCAAACGGCCAGCGAAATTTCATCGCACGCGTCAGCCGTGGTCAGCGGATTCGGGTCTGCCAGAGCGACGGTTTTGCCAACCGCCCGCTTATCTTTTGATAAGGCGACAATCGCGTCCACCACAAAATCCACCGGCACCAGATTTACTTTAACTAAATCGTTTCCCACATTTATTAATCTGAGAAGCGCGGGAAACATTCGTAAATAATTGATAACATAATAAATTCCGTCATACTTGGCGGTCTCGCCCGTTTTGGAATCGCCGACAACGACGGCCGGGCGAAAGATCGTCACCGGGAACTCGGCTTTCAGTTTTTCGACCTCGATCTCCGCTAAATATTTAGTTTCGTCGTAACGATTACGAAAACCGGCTTCGTGAGCGAGCTCGTCTTCGCGCACCAGGCCCTCGCGTTTTCCGGCGACATAGCAAGTTGAAATATAATTGTAACGCTTCAAGTTTTTAAGCGCTTTGACCAATTCATTGACGTTTTTGGTACCGTCCACATTGACCGCATATGCGATGTTTTTTTCGACCGCCAGGTCATAGACCGCCGCCAGATGAAAAACACCAGTCGTCTCAGCTTTGACAATTTCCAAATCCGCATCCGACATCCCCAGATTCTCTTTGGTAATATCGCCCTCGATAATGGCAAAATTTTCGAGCGGCGTATTTGTCTGGGTCGAGACTTTTTCTACCTCCTGCATCGCTTTCTCAATGAAATTCTTTTGCACTAGCAGGAAAAATTGAGCCTTCGGATCCGCCAGCCGAGCCACCAGTTTTCCCGTAATAAAACCCGGAAAGCCGGTGATGAAAAATGTATCGGTAAATTTACTCATAAAATTGAATAATTCATTATAACTGAATGATAATTCATTTCAAAATCACCAAGTTTTATTACGGTTTTCTGAAAATTAAACCGTGTTAAAACTTTTTACAATGTAGCAAAAACTGTGGTAGAGTTTTATTAGGATAGAGTCTATTAGATTGATTTACCAATAGGTTGTTATGTTGACTGAAGTTAAAGAAATGGAAACCGAAAGCGAGAAAAATTATTCTTTAGAGACTGCTCAAATTGGTGCCCCGGCAGAAGATTTTTCGAGCGAATTAACCGAAGCCTGTTGGTCGGTTGTCACCTCTGAATCTGTGGCTGTCAGCCATTTGACCTACGAAGAAGCCGGTCAATGGGCGAAAGACCTGAAAAAGCAGGGAGTTTCGGGGATTTGTGTCATCACGGACGAAACGGCGTTGAGAATTGTCGATTGAACGCCGCCGGTTCATAATCAGAATTCTAAAACAACTTTGCCAAAACTTTCGTTTGATTCGAGATATTCGTGAGCCTTTTGAACCTCTTCCAGCTTAAAAACCCGGTCAAGATTGGGGCGGATTGCAACTGATTCAATTAAAGGAATAACCTCCTCAGCAAATTTGGCAGTTGCCTCGGCTTTTTCTTCGGTTGAACGCGAGCGCAACACCGTGCTGATGATTTTAAGTCTTTTAGTCAGTGCGATGCCAAGATCAAATTCGGCTTTGGACCCGCCCGTCAAACCAACCAAAATCAAACGACCCTGTAAGGACAGACTCTCTAAATTGGCTTGAAAATACTTTGCTCCAACCAAATCTAAAATGACATCAACGCCTTTTCCGTCCGTCAAATGTCGAACCATTCCGGCAAATTCCTCTGAATTTTCGCTAAGTGATTTATTGATCAATAAACCATTATCAAGCCCAAACTGCGTGCATTGATTGAGTTTTTCCACCGTTCGCGAAGTGCCTAAAACTTTGATGCCGCGGGCTTTAGCCAGCTGTAAGGCGGCCAGCCCGACACCTGAACCGACCGCGTGAATCAATAGGGTTTGGCTTTGGTTCAAATTGCCGAGCGTGAAAATTGCATCATGCGCCGTGATAAAAGCTTCGGGGATAGCGGCGGCTTCTGTGAAACTCAAGTTTTTTGGGATTTTGACCAGCAGACGGGCATCTGAGAGCAAAAACTCGGCTTGCGCTCCGCCGGCCGTGATGCCAAAAACGCGGTCACCGATTTTTAAATCTGTTACACTTCTACCGATTTCTGCCACTTCTCCGGCAAATTCCAAACCCAAAATTCTTGCCGGATACCCTTTCGGCGCAGGGTATAAACCCTTTCTTTGCAAAATATCGGCGCGATTGAGAGCCGCCGTCTTGACCGCCACTAAAACTTGGCTTGCGTTGGGCTTGGCCGGATTTTCAACCTCCCGGATTTCGAGATTTTCCGCACCTCCAAATTCATTGACATAAACGGCTTTCATAATTCAATATCGGTTAAAATCAGCAAATTTCCGTCAGTTGGCGCAATCATTTGCGAAGGAAGTTTTTCGGGCTCAAACTCGCCCTCCAAAACCTCGCGCAAAGTTTTAGTTTTATCTGCTCCGGCAATTAAAAAAATAACATTTCGCGCGTTGTTGATGGTCGGAAAGGTTAAAGTAAACCGCCAGGTTTGCAGTTTTTCCACCCAATTTTCAACGGCAATTCTTTCGGTTTCGTGTAATGCCGGTGTATGTGGAAAAAGTGAAGCCGTATGACCGTCTGCTCCCATTCCGAGAAAGATCAAATCGAATCTGGGAAAACCATTGAAGAAATTTTTCACATTTGTGCTGTAAATTTCGGCAGTAAATGGCGGATCTCTGAGCTCTGTCTGCCACCGAAAAACATTTTCACGCAAGTTGATTTTCATTGATGTGAACAAAAAATATTTTGCTGTTCGGAAGTTGCTCTCTTTATTATTCGGCATTACATTTCGTTCATCGCCAAAAAAGAAAAATATTTTCTGCCAATCAATTTGATTTCTGAATTCTTCGCTTTTTAGTAATTTATAGAGCGATTTTGGAGTTGAACCGCCCGACAGCGCAACCGTAAATTGTCCGCGTTCGGCGATTGAATCATTAGCGATTTCGACAAATTTTTCCGCCGCTAATTTTGATATTTCTTGAGAAAAAATAACTTCTTTCATAAAAGTTTACAATGAGTAACAAATAATCAAGAAACAAGAAATTTTTGTCCGCGAAACACGCTCAAAGACCCTAAAAATAAAACCAACACCTAGAAACTTTCTTTTTTTCGCGCATTTTCGCGGGCAAATCTCTTATCTGGTCTGAGGTCTATTAAGTCACTTCGTTCATCCAGCGTCTGCCGTCACCTTCCACAAGGTCATCTGACTCTTTCGGTCCCCAGGTTCCGGCTTTATAATTCGGAAACGAACGGGCCGGAATTGCGTTCCAGACATCCAAAATCGGATTGACGATCTTCCAACTGGCTTCGACCATATCAGCGCGTTGAAAGAGCGTCGCATCACCGATCATACAATCGAAAAGCAGTCGTTCATAACCGGTCGAAATGGTTTCGCCAAAATGGTCAACATAGTTAAAGTCCATATCAACCGCGCCCATATTGACGATCGGTCCGGGAGTTTTGGCTCCGAAATGGAGCGTCAAACCTTCGTCCGGCTGAATGTGAATGACGAGGCGATTAGTCGTCAATTTTTCAATCGGGGTGTCACGGAACAGGACAAACGGGGCTTTTTTGAATTGGATGACGATTTCCGAATGTTTGCCCGTCATCCGTTTTCCGGTCCGGATATAAAACGGGACTCCTGCCCATCGCCAGTTATCAATCGAAAGTTTAAGCGCCGCAAAAGTTTCGGTATTCGACGCGGGCGGGACATTTTCCTCTGTGCGATATGCAATTACGGGTTTGTCCGAGATTTCGCCGGCCCCGTATTGGCCGCGAACGACTTTTCGCAACACTTCTTCTTCGGTGTAGGGCTGGATGGCCTGCAAAATTTTGGCTTGTTCATCACGCACCGCATCTGCCTCAAAGGAAACTGGCGGCTCCATCGCGGTCAGCGTGACGAGCTGAAAAATATGATTCGGAATCATATCGCGCAAGGCTCCGGCGGTGTCATAATATCCGCCGCGCAGTTCGACACCGAGCTTTTCCGCGACCGTAATTTGAACATGATCAACATAATTTCGATTCCAGATCGGTTCAAAAATGCTGTTCCCGAAACGAAAAACCAGGATGTTCTGGACGGTTTCTTTGCCGAGATAATGGTCAATTCGATAAATTTGCCGTTCCTTGAGTATTTTCAGTAAATCTTCGTTGAGTGTTTTAGCTGATTCGTAGCTGGTTCCAAAAGGTTTTTCAAAAATAAATCGGCGCCATTTGCCGTCTTCTTCTTTACCCATTCCGTTTTTGACGATTTTGTGTGAAACATTGGCAAAAAGACTGGGCGGAATGGCCATATAATAGAAATAATTTTCAGGAATCTCGTGCTTTTCGCCGACATCGCGGAGCATATCTTTGATGTCCTTAAACAGCTTTTTGTCGTCGTCAAAATCTCCGCCGGTGTAATAAGTCCTGTCTTCAAACCATTTAAGCAAGTCTGCGTCAATCCCGTCGCCAACAAACTCTTTTAAGTTAGCAACGGTTTGAGTACGAAAATCTTCGGACAACATTTCCTGCCGACCGACTCCGACAATCGCAAATTTTTCGGGCAAAAATCCTTCTTTGGCCAAATTGTAAAGCGCCGGAAAAAGTTTGCGTTTGGTTAAATCACCGGTGGCGCCGAAAATGACCATCACACACGGCTCAGATTTTTTCAAAGGTTTATCGCTCATAAAATTAGTTTAGTTCAAAATTAGAATTGCACAAATTGAAATCAGATAAAAGCTATCCGAGTCGCAAAAGAAATTTTCAAAAAAAATTACCTAATAGTAAGGTTGCCGATTTTGCGTGGTCTTTAGTTCTTAAAGAAAAGTTTTCAGAATAACTAAAGAGGAGGCTTGAAAATTGAAACACAAAATAAAAAGGTGTTTAGTTTGTCTCGCCTTTAATGAACCAAAGTCAAAAAAATGTCAAAAGTGTGGGCAAAAATTTAAGAAACCTTTTATTTATTTGCTGAAACAACTTCTTCGCCACTTATTACAAATCAGAATTTAGTTGATCGGCAGGGTAAAAACTTTGCCGCAGTTGGAGAAATTTAACCTTAGGAGAATATTTTATGCAAAATCTGACGACGCGGATTCAAAGGCGTCCGTTTATTGTTTTTAGCTTAACGTTTTGTTTGCTCTTATTAGCAACCTTTACAGACACATATTTCGTGGCACAGGCTCAAGGTAATCCTAATAGCCCCATTGTTTATCAAACTAATTTTGATAATTTGGCTCTTGGCAGGACGCAGGCTTTCCCCGGTCTTTTTGGACAAGGTGGTTGGTATAGCGTGCTTGCGGTGGGCGATGCTTATGGCGAAATTCAAAATCAAACTTCCTTTTTTGGTAACTCGCTTCATCAGCATACCGCTGCAACTGTTCCACCAGGTCTCCAAACCATTGATCAAGTTAGCCTTTCACGCTCGCTCAATGGACAGGGAATAATTACGCTGAGTGCAGATTTTTATGTTACAACTAGCAATTTGGGCTCCACTAATTATTTTTATGGACGGCTTTTAGCAGCCGGAGGACCGCACCCCGGATACGAAATTATAAACTTTGTTTTGGGCGCAGGGGGCGGCATACCTAAAAGCACTACTGGCGTTTCGGTTGGACTCCCGACATATTCGCCCCAAGCAAATAACATTATTCCTATTCCGCTGACAGTTGGACAAAATTTATCTTGGAACGCTTGGCATAACGTCAAAGTTGTTATTGACCAAACCAATGACACTTATCGCTCAATAACGGTTGATGGAGTTAAACAAGACTTAACCGGCTATCAACCTTATCGTAATACACTTGACGGAATAAACTGGATTCGAGGACAAGAAATTACCAAACTTGAAACTTCACTTGTCCCGGGTGATGGTGGATTAAGAACTGATGACGATATTTTTTGGGATAATATTCAATTAAAGGTAACTCCTAGATAAATCGTTTGATTTGAAATAAAACTACCCCCATGATTGGAAGCCAATTTGTTCTATAAATTGGCTTTCACACAAACTTGATTTTGAAATTTTTATGGTTAGAAAATATAAACTTTAGGAGAAAAAAATGAAAAATTTGCGAATGATACTCTTGATGACACTATTACTTTTGGTGGTGATGGATAATAAAGTTTTGGCCGGTTCACCGCCGCCTAATTCACCCGTCATTGATTACCGTTTTGATGACCCCGCCGATTTTGCAAATGGAGTTGTCAAAAATTATGCTTCGCCTAACTATTTTGGTGTAATTTACGGTAGTCGAGCTTATGCACCTGGTGTCTCCGGTTTGAGTTGGGAAGGAAATAATATTGATAATTTCACCATAGTACCCGGTTCTGAACTAATAGATTCATCAGAAAATAGTTTTACGGCGGAAGCTTTTTTTATGAGGTATTCAAATATTGGCGAAGATGGAATTATTGATGGCTGGGATAAATTTATTATCACAATCTTTGCTAGTGGTGAGGGCAGTTTTATAAGGTTTGCAATGGCGTTTACCGATAACACTGGTGGCGAACTTGATTATTCTTTTCCCGATTTAAGCTATCTTAATCAATGGATGCGGGTCACAACCACTTTCTCAAAAAATAAATCCGGCTCAACTGCAAAAATATATTTAAATGGCAATCTAGTAGCCGAGAGATTTTTCCCTGGTAAATTTTTGCGCCAAGATAACATTTATTCGATTGGAATAGGAGCAAACCGCGAATGGGCGCGGTTTCACGGAAGGATTGATGATGTAAAAGTCTGGACAAAAGAACTTACCAAGGGGCAAATTGCCAATAGATAAATTTGTTTTTTGAATGAGACCAGCGATTAAACTAATTTCTCACCGCTCAAAGCTTCGATTTGAGCGGTGAGAAAGGAGCATTCGTCAACGTGAATTGGAATTTGTTACTTGTCTTTATGCCAACGCAGATCACGCATAAATGCTTAACTCTGAACGATTATGCCAAATGAAACGCTTCCAGATGAAGTTGATTCGTTACTTCTGCCTTTCCTGTCGGCGGAAACTGATTCTGAGTCGCAAGCAGCCCTTAATCGCCTTTTTGAACAAACAATTATCCCCCAAATCCGCAAGGTTTTATCCTCATACCTCACCCTTTTAGAATCCGAAAAAGATGAAATAAGTTCAGACGCGCAGACTAAAATTTTAACGAAATTGCAAAAAATGCGCGAAAATTTCAAGCTCGGAGTTTCTCCGGCTCATCCAATTAGAAATCTCTCAGCTTATATTACCCGAGTTGTCATCAATGCTCGAATAGATTTCATTCTCAGAAAACAGCCCGAATGGCGACGGACGGAGAATCGTCTTTCGCGTTTGAAAGAGGAAACCGAGTGCGATTGGCATTTTTTTACCGATGCCGAAGATAACAAGCTTGTTGGATTGAAAAGTAAATCAATTACCCGAAACCAAATTGAATTTGAGGAAATTGTTTCTCTTATTCGCACCAGGTATCCAAACCATCTTTTCTTGAAAATACAAGAACTGACTCCGATTATTTTAGAGTCGGCAGACGGAGCTTTGACGAAAAATGAACTTATCAGAGCGATTTTGGAAATTACCGAATCAACCCGGTTTGAAGAAATCGAAATACCCGAAGATTTGAGCGAATATCTCAATCACAGCGACGAATATCGTCTTGCTAAACGGCAAAATAGCGATTTGCACAGAATTTGGGACGAAATCAGAAAATTTCCCGCCAATCAACGAAAGGTTTTATTATTGAGTTTGAAAGAATCACGAAAGATAGAGGCGATCAGTTTGCTTTTGAAAAAGAGAATCGCAACCATCAAAGAAATTGCCGAGGCTCTGGAAATAAGTTTGGAAGAATTTTCCGGGATTTTTGCCATCTTGCCAATGTCGAGCAGTGAAATTGCTGATTTTTTAGGCATCAAAGATAAGGGGAAAACAACTAAGGAGCAAAGGGTTGATAATCTGCGAAGAATTGCCCGCGACCTTTTGCGAAGAAGATTAGGGATAAAAAATGATTAGCGAATTACCTCGCTCAAGCAGTTTTTGAGAAAAGAGGAATGAAAATGAACGACGAACATATAAACGAAAACGAATTTAAGAAATACAGCGAAAGAGGATTATTGCCGAGTGAGTTTTTGCGTTTTCAGACGCACCTGGAAACTTGCGAAAAATGTCAAAGGAGGTTAGACGAGATGTTTCCGAGCATTACCCAAAGAGAAGAAGTGTTGTTGATAGACGACTTGCGCGAAGTGAAGGCAGATGAATTTCATTTGAATTACGAAGAGCATTTGAAGCCTTTTGTTTACGAAACGATTGATGCAATTGATAAAGAAATTGTTGAAAGCCATGTCGAAATTTGCCAGGCTTGTCGTGAAGATTTGCGCGATTTACTGAATTTTCATCAGGAATTAGGACGCGAAAAAGAAATTCTGGAACTCTCCAAAGCCAATTGGTGGACGCATCTGACCGCCTGGTTTTCGTATCCGAATCACAAAGCCCTGTGGCTGACTTTGGCTTCGATTATGTTCATTGGTAGTATTGGATTGATTTGGTTTTTCGTCACGCAACCAACTAAAGAAATTGTGCAAAATCAAGCAAACACGAATAATTTGCCAATAAATCAAGATGTCCAAACCACGCCAATCGAAAATATCAATCAAACGGTAAATAATTTAAACCAAAATTCCGCCACCCCGAAAAGTAATTCGGCAAACACCAAAAATCAAAACGCGGCCGCGCCGAAAGAAGAACCTGAAATGGCAAAGCTCGTTTTGCCAAAATTCTTAAACAATTTACGCCTCAACGAAAATGATAAAGTGCGCGGCGAAAGTGATGTGCCGAGTCAGAAAATCGTAGTAATCTCGCCAACCGGTAAAGTTATTCGAGATTCTGCACCGCTTTTAAGCTGGCAAAATCTGCCGAATATTCAATCTTACGAAGTCACTGTTTTTGACGAAAACGACAATCGCCTGGCAAAAATTGAAGCGATTAAAGGCAATTCATGGCGCGTTTCGAATCTACCGAAAGGCAAAATTTATCAATGGCAGGTTCTGGGAAAATCGGTGGCTACAAATGGCAAAACTACTAATTTTATTGGACAGGGAAAGTTTTACATTGTCAGCGAACGAGACGAAAACCGGATAAATCAAGCCAAAGATTCACTCGAACGGGGTAAAGCCCTGGCCGAAGCTGGTTTATTGACCGAAGCAAAAATTGAATTTGATAAATATCTGAGACAAAATCCTGATTCAAAAATTGCCAAAATGTGGCGCAACCAGGTTGAGTAGATAAAAGTTGATTTTAATTTGATTACGGCTACAATCAATCCGTACTTTAAAATTGAATAATGAGGTGTCTCTCAGATGAAAACTCTTGCTTTTGCCTTTCTTATAGGGCTTTTTATTGCTTTTCCAATTTTCGCGCAGTCGGATAATGAACAAGCTGTCCGCAATATCCTGATCAATCTAAATGATGCGATTCAGGAAAGAAATGTTGGAAAATTCTCGCAGTGGGCAAACTTAAATGATACTGTGCGTGAAGAATGGAAAAACATACTTGGAACCGGCGAATACGCTCAATATCCGATAAAAAACTATACGATTCGTTCAGTAAAAATTGAAGGAGAAAAAGCGACAGTCAGAGTGTTTTGGGAACGAATAGACGCCAAAACGGGAAAAGATTTGATTGAGTACGGACGAAATCACCGAATCTTCTACTTTAAGAAAATTGATTCGGTTTGGAAGTTTGCAGGCATTCCAACTGCCGAAAATGAATTAATCTCACAAATCATGAGGGCTGATTCAGACGACGAACGTCAGATCATTCTCCGGGCGGAAAGAGAACTCAATACTCATCAAGCGCTTTTTGTCATCATTTTTCGGATGCGAAACGAAGGAAATCTCGCCGAAGTTGATCATTACTTAAAGCTCGCCGAATGGTATGGCGAAGAGTTTTTTAAAAAAACTGATGAGTTGAGGTATGTCAATAATCTCGTCAATGTCCTGAATGCGAGAGCGGCAAATCAAAAAACCTTGGGAAATTATGCGGAAGCGATGCGGCTGTATCTCGAAGCCGTTCAAGCCTCATCTGATATTTTGAAAAAAGCCGGACGACCGATCGGAGGTTCGTTTCTAACCTTTATTAATATCGGGGGGCTTTATCTCAACCAAGGCAATCTCGATCAAGCTGAAAGATTTGCGACTCTCGCCTTAGAAGGGCTTGACGGCACGCCGCGCGAAAGACAACCCGTCTTATTTTATTCGCTTTATACTTTGCGTGGCGATATTTACTATCGGCGCGGCGAGGATGAAAAAGCTCTCGAATCTTATCGTCAAACCAAAGATTCTATTTCGTTTGGGACGGGTGTAATCTATCTCAAACAAGGCAAACTCACCGAAGCCTTAAAAGTTTTTCAGTATTTTGCCGATATAACCGAGCGAAGTATTGCTAAAAATGAGCAAATTGATTTGCCCGGTTCGGTTGAGTCGTTTTCCGGCCTTACCGAAATTTATCTGCGACAAGGCGAAACTGAAAAAGCCTTGAAGGTAGCACGGCGAGCCGTCGAATTTGCCGAAAAGTCGAAAAATCCCGAACTCATTTATTTGGCGCGAACAATGGAAGGCAAAGCCTTGCTGGCAAACGAAAAACCGTTGGAGGCAGAAAACGCGTTTCGCCTTGCAATTGAAACAGTTGAAACGGGACGGCAAAAAATTATTGGCGGAGAGGAATCAAAAATTTCGTTTTTTGAGAATCGAGTTGAACCTTATCAAAAAATGGTCAAGATCAATATTGGGCGCAACCACATTCCAACTGCTCTTGATTTTGCAGAACGGGCTAAATCTCGTGTTCTCAATGAGATACTGCAAGCCGGACGAATCGAATGGCAAAAGGTTTTGAATGAAACGGACAAGCAAAAAGAGCAATCTCTGCGCGAAAAACTGACCGAATTAAATCGTCTCCAAACCGTTTTGAAATATCAAGCCGAAGGTGATCAAACGCGGCTTGAGACGGTCACCAAACAAATTGAACAAACTCGGCTTGATTATGAATTTCTACAAACATCGGCGTTTGCCAATTACGCCGAATTGCGCCGCGCACGAGGTATCGGGACGACTATCAACCAGGCAGAAATCGCCGGCCTCATTCGTCAGCCAAATGAAGCATTACTCGAATTTGCTGTTTCAGATGACCAAATTTATCTTTTTGTGGCGACCAAAGATAAGTCAGGAAAATTAAATTTACAAGTTTATCCGCTTGATGGTCGAACGCCAGAAATTATTGATTTAGCCAATGACTATCGGCAGCGAATAATTGAAAAAAATACTGATTACAAAGAAACTGCACGCAGACTTTTTGATGTTTTGTTTCAAAAGGCTTCTATGCAACTGACGGGAAAGACCTCTTTGACGATCATTCCTGAAGCCCAGTTATGGAATCTGCCATTCGCCGCCTTGATGACACCGGAAAATCGTTTTTTGATTGAAACAAAAACGCTGAAATTTGCCCAATCGCTGACGGCACTTAAAGAATTACAAAACATAAAACCAAACAATGCAAAAGTTACGGGAAGTTTGTTAGCGTTTGGCAATCCGCGCCTGGCTGAAAGGAATATTTCGCAAGTGCGCGGACAATATCGCAGTGACATTGGTGATTTGCCGGAAGCCGAAACCGAAGTTTTAGGATTGCAAAAATTCTATGGCAAGACCAGTAAGATATTAACCAAATCCGATGCCCGTGAAGATGTCTGGAAAGCAAATGCCGAAAAATACCGGGTTTTACATCTGGCAACCCACGGTTTAGCAAATTCGATAAAACCTCTTTATTCACACCTGTTTTTAGCTGCGGATTCCGGTAAATCAAATGAAGATGGATTACTCGAAGCCTGGGAAATAATGAATTTACGCCTCAATGCTGACTTAGTTGTCTTGTCCGCCTGTGAAACCGCACAAGGACGTGCGAATACAGGCGAGGGATTGATCGGGTTGGCTTGGGTTTTTGCGGTGGCAAATGTGCCTCGCGTTATCGCCAGTCAATGGAAAGTTAATTCCGTCGCTACCACCGAACTGATGATTGAATTTCATCGCCAGCTTAAAAGCTCGGGAAATAGTTCTATTGCTAAATCACTACAAATCGCCATGCGAAATCAATTGCCTAAAGCTAGTTTTCGCCATCCATTTTATTGGGCAGGGTTCATCGCGATCGGAAAAAGTTGAAAATAACCTGAATTCGGGATCAGAATTATTTCCCGCGGAACACATAGAAAAACGCGGAAATGAAGAAATTATTTTGGAAAGCTAAAGTTTTGGCAAGTATTGCTTTAATTTCCGTGTGTTCCGCGAATTCTGCGGGAAACTTTTTCTTAACCCAAACTGACATTAAAAATACAAAGATTTCAAAATTTGTTGAGAGCTAAAAATTATTCAAGAAAATCTTTGTTCGGCGTGCAAGAAATTTTTTTTCAGCTCGTTCCTAAACACAACACGCCAGCTATGGAGTGAAAAATCGGAGGCTTGAGATGAACAAATTTACTAACCCGCTCGAAAATATCAAAATTGCCAGCCCGTGTTCGGCTGATTGGAACGCAATGCTCGGCGACCATCGCAAACGGTTTTGCGGCGACTGCAAACTTAATGTTTACAATCTTTCCGGGATGACTAAGACCGAAGCCGAAGAACTTTTGCTCAATTCCGAAGGGCGTTTATGCGTCAGATTTTACAAACGGGCCGACGGAACGGTTTTAACTGAAGATTGTCCGGTCGGCTGGGCGGCATTTAAGCGTCGTCTTTCAAAAACTGCTGCAGCGGTCGCTTCGTTGATTTTCGGGGTGATCGGCGGGTTGGGATCCGGTGCTTATTTTGGTAAATCGAAAGTTGAACCCGACCGGCATCTGATGGGAGCGGTTGCTTATCAGCCAACTCCGAAAAGCACACCTAAAGCGACCCCAACTCCGGAAAGGCCAACGATGGGCGTGATGGCTCCGATCGAAAAGCCCGCTCCAACTCCGAAAAACAAGGACTTGAAAGCAACTATTAAAAAAGTTGTTAACGCTGCGGAAAATCAAAGCTCAGCAGTAAGGCAAAATTAAAAATGCAAAATGCAAAATTAAGAAAGACCAAAAACCGAAGGTGGTCAATAGTTAGCCAGGTTTTCTGGATTTTCAAAAGGTCGCAAAACATTTGCCGGCCTGCCTAATTACTACCCCCAAACCAAAATAAAAGAACGCCGAAACAAATGGTCAAAGCGTTCTTTTTTGGTTTTCAGAGGTCTTATTTTTTGACAAAATAGCCTTGCCGCGCCCGCACCCGGTGTTTGGTCGGATTTGATAAATTGACGTTTAGCTTAACATATTTATTAGTCGGAAAATCGCCTTCCGAATAATACTGAACCAGATACTGAGCCTGTAATTCGTTAGCTAATTGCCGAAAAATCTTAGTTAACGTTTCCTGGTTTTTGCGCAGATTGAACGAATTTTGCAGTTTATCCTTCGTATCAACGGCGGCGAATTTCGGTAAAAAAGCCGTGCCGCCCGTTTCATCGGCAAATTTTTGTAGATTGCTTTGCCCGAATTGGCTGATCTGATTGAGTTGATACGAACTGCCGGCGGGATTGATGGAATAAAAAACCGTATCGGCGTTTTGCAAAATCTTGAGCGAATTTCTTTGCTCACTGCCGCGAATCTCATCACGTTTGCTGGCTAATAGCTCCCGCAATTCCTTGCCCGTGATGGTATTAAGTTTTTTTCCTAATGAGTTATAAACCGCTGCAAAACCGCGTCTCACCCCTTCGCTGTTGGTGTCTTCGCCGTCCGAAATGGTGATGATAACTTTACGCCGATCGGGCGGAGTATTTTGGTTTAAGTAATCGGCGGCAGAATTTACCGAATCATAAAAGGCCGTAAATTGTTTGGTCGGCTGAATTGATTTGATCGAGATTTGCGCTTTATCAGAAGAATCGCGGGCCTGGATCATCAGCGGACGCTCGCCGATGGTAAAAATCGTGGCCCGGTCTTCGGGTCGCATGACCTCTCTCAGAAATTGTGACGCTGTCTCGAGTTCAAATTGAAACATCGAATCGGTGCTGGCGGAAACGTCAAAAAGCAAGGCGATTTCGAGGGGAATTTTCTCTGCGTCCGAAACCTGGGCGATTTCCTGCCTTTGATTTTCTTCGAGCACCCGAAAATCCTGCGCTTTCAACCCCGAAACCGGTTGACCGAGCGAGTCAGTGACCGATACCGGAATGATCACCAGACGCGAATCAACTTTAATCACCTCATCGTCAATGATCGGTGTGGCCGTCGGTTTGGGAGTCGGCGGTTGGGCAACGATTGTTGCTGAAGCAAACACAATGACAGCTAAAACAAGACTTAGATTTTGTTTCACAGATACAAACCTCAATGGAAAAAGACCGCATTTTGACCGAGAAAAATTTCTCAACGCGTCGGATGCGGTCTTTTTTAAGAAAGTTGTTAAAGTTATGGATTTTTTTCAGGGGTCGCACGAACCTCAACATTTTGATTCAAGCCGCGACTGGCCAGGACTTTCACCTCAACCCGTCGGTTTTGCTCACGACCTTCGCGGGTGGTGTTGTCAGCCACCGCCTGGAGTTCGCCAAAACCATACGAAGTGCTGATCCGGCGGAGCGGGATGTTGTGCGTTTCGACCAAATAATCAATCACGGCCTGGGCCCGTTTTTGACTGAGAGCCTTGTTTTTGGCAGAATCACCATCGGCCGAGGCAAATCCGGTAACTTCCAAAACATAACCTTTCATGGTCAAAGCAGTCTGAGCCACCTGGTCAAGTTGGGATTTGGCTTCCGGCAAGAGAACTGAGCTTCCAACCTTGAAATTAACGGTCGAGGTTGATTGCACCACGAAATCGTCAATTGCTGAAATTCTTTGATTAGTGGCATTGACCCCGGCAATGGCCGCATCGGCCGAATCCTGAGCCGCTTTAGCCCCGCCCCGGGCGGCGTTTGAAACCGCCATTAATTCATCAATTTGACCTGAAACACGTTGAGCATTTTGCTCGGCCTGACTCAAGCGTTCTTCTGCCGGAGCGACCCGGGTTTCGATGGATTGGGCAACCTTGAGATCATTTTTGTCAAAGCGGACTTGTTTGGCGATCAAATTACCCGCACTGTCACCGGTTCCTTCGACTTCGAGATTTAAGCCGCGCACCAGTTGAGCGGTCGGCACATTTTCACCACTTCTCAAAAATCCGCCTTTGGTTCTGATACTGGTGTTTGAAGCCAAAGTGACATTGGTATCAACCCCCGTTGCATCGCGCACTACGATTTTATCGGTGTCCTTAGCGACTATGACACCTTTGAGTTTCATTTTCTGACCCGGGGCGACCGTTCTGGTCTGATTATCGGTTTGGGCCAAAACGCTCATTATTCCGAAAGACACAACTACTAACAACACTGACAATTTCTTTAACATAACTCGTTTCTCCTTAATATCGGGGGTTTCTGACAACAATCGTTTGACGTCCTAACGGTGGCTTTTGGTTGTAAAAAAAACATTATCCAAAAAAATACTTAAAGTTGCCATAAAACGCAACATCCCTATTCTAACTAAAATTTAGCGGGAAAAACAACAGGTAAGTTTCTTTCGGCCTGAGAATACGCATCTTTACCAATTTCGTTTCAACCGGATTTGGTGATAAATTGTTCTTTTGCAAACGACTTTTATGGACAAACAGTCTCTTAAATCCCAATTTATTGATTTAGATTTTCACCAGGTTGATCGCCGCGAACAGCTTTCGCGGGCGCAAGAATTTTTGGCATTGCTTAACTCGCGCCGGACGGTTCGTGAATATTCCACTGAGCCGGTTCCGTTTGAACTGATCGAAAAAGCCATCCAAACTGCCGGAACAGCTCCGAGCGGGGCCAATTTACAGCCGTGGCGGTTCGTGGTCGTTAAAGACAAGGACGTCAAACGGCAAATCCGGGAGGCGGCCGAAAAAGAGGAATTTGAAAGCTATCACCACCGGATGAGCGAAAAATGGCTTCGCCGTCTGGCTCCGCTCGGGACTGATGAACATAAACCTTTTCTTGAAATTGCGCCGTATCTGATCATTGTTTTTCGGATTACGACCATCACCGAGGATGGCGAGACCGAGCCGACTTATTATTCACAGGAATCGGTCGGGATCGCGGTCGGAATGCTGCTTGCCGCGTTGCATAATGCCGGTTTAGCAACGCTCACCCATACCCCGAGCCCGATGAAATTCTTACAGGAAATCCTCGGCCGCCCGAAAAATGAGGTTCCGTTTGTCTTAATTCCGGTCGGGTTTCCGGCAAACAATGCAAAGGTTCCGAATATCAAACGAAAACCGCTTGACGAGATTATGCAGGTTATCTAAGTTCAAAGTTCAAGGTTCAAAGTTCAAAGTCAAATGGTATTAGAGTCTGTTTAAATTTTTGAAATTTCCTTGTTTTGTCGCTGAAAGTGACGAATTTAATAGCGTCGGGAGCATCCCGACGTTAGTTAAAGTAAACATTCTGTCGCTCAAAGTGACGAACACAACCCGTTGAATTTTCGTCACTTTCAGCGACGGATCACCTTTTTTATCAATTCGTTGGGTGCCGCTCGCGCTTTACCCAACGCTATTAAATTTGTCCCTTTCAGGGACTTTAAGG
>JANOEF010000003.1:0-7415 GCA_031413075.1 Acidobacteriota bacterium
GTTGTTGGTTTGTCGAGAGCTTTCGATTCCTTGGTTAAGAAAGTCCATACCCTGATCATAATTTCCCTGATCAACCAGCAGTACTCCTTTATTTCCATACAATAAGGCAGTCATTATTTTTTCATTGTTCTTTGTTCCATAGGCAATTCCATCCTCTAAATATTTGTAAGCATTCTCAAAATCCCCGGCTCGATAATAGGAAACAACCAGACTGTTGACCGAAATTAAAACCCGGCTGGGAGTCACGGCAAAGGCTTTGGCATTGCGGTAAGCGTCAAAAATTCGGCGGCGGTATTCGATGGCTTTGGTCAATTCGCCGTTGGCTAAGTGATAACTGGCCAAGAATTCTAAAATATCACCTTCCAGAACTGGGTTATCGTATTTGCGGGATTCTCCGAGAGCTTGATTCAGGTAATTAAGTCCCTGCTGTAAATCGTTAAAAGCAAATGAAATTCGACCCATATTGTATGTGGTTCTAACTTTTTCTTCGCTCGCAGCTAAAGATTGCCAGATGGCATTAGATTGCTGAAAGTTTTGCATTGCTGACTGAACGTTACCCAAAGAAAAATAGCACTCTCCCATTCCATTTAAGATTTGAGCTTCGCCCCTTTTATCATTGGTTGAACGCATCAAATCCAAAGCCATTTGATAATACTTAAGTCCATCCTCAAATTTTCCCAAATCTCTCGCAATGCCACCCATATTATTCAAAGCATTGGCTTTTCCGGTAGCGATATTTTTTGACTCATATAAATCAAACGCTTTTTGGTAGGCGGTGAATGAATTTTCAAAACGATTTAGCTTTTTATTTGCCCGACCAATCAGGACATAACTATTTGCGACTCCCTCCGAATCATTTTCGCTCTCATATAATTCGGCAGCGTCAGCAAACTTATCCAAAGCCGCTCCGATGGTTTCCGCAGTTCCCTGTTGAAAAAGTTTGATTCCTTCCTCAAGCGCCTGATCTCCCTTCGAGCTTTTGGGAGTCGCTTTGGGAGTTGATTTAGCAGAAGTTTTCTTTTTACCCTTTTGGGCAAAACTTTCGAAAGGAAAACCAACTACCAATAATGCCAACAAGACTATGGCGAAAATACTATTTTGTTTGGTAAAACTCATCTTCTACTCCTTTTTTTTGACAAAACACAATTTTTTCAATTACCGTTCTGTATTTCTCTAATCCAATTATTGGTCTCTTAAAATATTTCCCAAACTTGGCTTCTTAGGTTTAGGTTTATTAGTCGCACCTCCGTTGTCTGCCGGTTGTTGGCGTGCCGGAGTTTTGGCTCTTTGTGTTTCTTGCTGTTGAGGGCGTTTCTCTTTTGGTTGGTTTTGTGATGACGGAGGATTGTTCGGTTTATCCGATGCCGGTTTTTCGGACACAATAAGGCTTGGTTCATTATTTATCGGAGTCGAACTTGGAAGTTGTGGATTTTGCGAAGTAGGAGGTTGAATCAAAGTCGGTTGATTCATAGTTGGTTGCGGTGTCGGATTAGCCACCACCTCAGGTTTTGGAGTATCCACGGATTTTGGCAGTTCAACTTTCTTCGGTTCTTCTTTGGCTTTTGGTTGATCACTTCCCCATATCGTTGGCAAAATGATCGCCATTCCGGCCAGAGCAAAGAAAACTAACAAAGCCGCGCTCGCACCGGCATAATGAACCCAACTTAACCTATCCAAAAAAGATTTGGATTGCAGCGCAGGGTAAACCGAAACCTCGTCCGTGGACATTTCACCGAGTCGGGTGGCCTTTATTTCATTGGGATTTGTCGGAGCTAATCTGGTGCCTTTAATTTCGCTGTTGGTCGGTGCCAGTCTGGTGCCTTTGATAACAGTTGCCGCTTCGCTTTGTAGTTCATTGTTGATCGGAACCTCCGGCATTGGAATCGAAATAATCGGCTCAGTCGGAATCTGACTTTGCGGAATCGGATTCACCCCTTCCGATGTTTGCGGCGTCGTTTCACCGCTTCTGAGCCCCGGATTTGACGGACGCGAGGCTTTTTTGTAACCCTGCATGGTGCCAAATCCCAAAGTCATATTCGGCAAGGCATACCCCATTTCGAGAAAAGTATTGAGAAAATCGCCGGCCGACGTGAACCTTTCATCCGGATTCTTGGCAACTGATTTCATAAGTGCCTGTTCGACTTCGAGCGGAATATCGGGAACCAGTGCGCGAGGCGGCAACGGTAACATCTCCGTCTGCATTTTCATCAATTCAAAATCGTTTTCTGATTCAAACGGCAATTTTCCGGTTAAGATTTCGTAGAGCATAATGCCAAGCCCGTAAACGTCTGAGCGGGCATCGGTGTCGAGCCCCTTGACTTGTTCGGGCGACATATATTCGAGGGTGCCGATGACATTTCCAACTCTTGTCATCCGATTGGTCCCGAGTAGTCGGGCAATACCGAAATCAAGTACTTTCAAAATCCCGTCCTCAGCCAGCATCATATTGCCGGGTTTGATGTCGCGGTGAACAATTCCCCGCTCGTGGGCATAGTTGATACCCTCCAAAGCCTGACAAAAATAAGGAATTGCCTCATCGGTGGGAATTCGTCCGCGCCGATACAAAAAATGGTCTAGTGTTTCGCCCTTGATATATTCGAGCACCATAAACAGATGGTCACCGTGTCGAAAAAGGCTGTAAAGCGTCGCAATATTCGGATGGCTGAGTTTTGCCAACGTCACGGCTTCCGAGCGAAACCGTTCAACGACCGAAGTTTGGCTGGCTAATTCGGGACGCAAAACTTTGATCGCAACTTCGCGGTCAAGCATGGTGTCAACGCCTTTGTAAACCATTCCGACACCGCCTTCGCCCAAAGATTCTAGAATTTTGTAATTTCCGACTATTTGTCCAATCATTGTGTATAAGCCCCCAAATCTCTGGTGACGCGGGCATTTCGACCCGACATCGAAAAATCTTCCAGTTTGACAATGGCAACCGTCACGTTGTCGTGTCCGCCATTTTCTTTTGCTCTTCTAATTAAACCTTCGCTGGCTTCGTGGATGTTTTCCGCAGTTACCCAAATTTGTTGAATTTCTTCATCGCTGACCATATCGGTCAAACCGTCCGAACAGAGCAAAAATTCATCATTGAGCCGCACATCGTCCAATTCGGTTATTTCCACCTCGACTTTCGGTTGAGTTCCAACTGCGCGTAAAATTACGTTTTTATCGTCGTGATGGCGGGCCTCTTCCATCGAAAGAACACCCATTTTGACCATTTCCATTACTTGGGAATGGTCTATCGTCAACATTTCAATGGCATTACCCCGCAAACGATACAAACGGCTGTCGCCAACATGAGCGGCAATCGCCGCATGTTCAAACAAAGCCAGACTGATCAGAGTTGTTCCCATCCCGTAATATTGTTCGTCCGATTCCGAAGTGACAAAAATTTCGGCGTTAGCGGATTGAATTGCATTACTGAGAGCTTCGGCGGCAGAACTTTCGCCATCGGCATAATAAAATCGGCTGATAAGTTCAATTGCCATCTGACTGGCAACTTCACCCGAAGCATGTCCCCCCATTCCGTCGGCCACAACAGTTAACGCACCACGATTTGATTTGAGCGCAACATCATTTGGATTGATATGACGTCCGCTGTCTTCATTGGCTTCGCGGACGCATCCGACATCACTGACGATGCTGGCGACGATATTCTTTTCTTTGATTTGATATTGTCTGGTTTCTAGCATTCTCTCTCCCTATAAGCCCAGTCGCTATTGCTTCTTGCCCCGGTTTTCCTCACTCTCTGCTTATTTTGGCGATAAATTAAAGGTATAGACTTTTTTCCCGACAGTTGGTTCAATTTGTTCTTCACTGTCCATAAAACCTGTTCGTTTCAATTTCAATTTGACGATTTCCTTTTCAAAAACTTCTAAATCAAGCGGAGTATTCCCTATTTTTTGTCCTTCGCGCCACACTTCCGCGCTTCCTCCCACTGCATCAATCCGAACCGTTCTTTTCGCCTTCCCGAAATCAGATTGGGCAATCGGCGTTTCGTTTTTCTTTGGAGTTGAAACATTTCCAACAGTAACGGGTTTTTCTCTGACAGGAGATTTATTTGGATCTTCCTTGACCGTAGTCTCGCTGACTGCCCAAATGCCTAAACCAAACACAATCAACAATAGCAAGACGGGGGTAGCAAACATTGCAATCCTGGCAATTGGAAATTGGTTAGTTGATTTACTCCCACTAAATAGATTTTCACCACTGTAACGCTCTTTGAGAACTTTATTGATATCATACAAAAGCTCATCGGCTGTTTGATATCTTTCATGTAAATCTCGCGCTAAACATTTATTGACGATATTTAACACCGCTTTCGGAATCGCCGGATTGTATGTTTCGGGCGATTGAATTTTGGATTGTGTAATCTGAAAAATCAGGTTTTCCATCGTTTCCGATTCAAAAGGTAAATGCCCGGTCAACATTCGATAAAACAAAACTCCGAGCGACCAAATATCAGTTTGTTCATTTGCCGGTTTCCCGTTTAATTGCTCCGGCGCAAGATAATTGGGCGTTCCGATGACTCCCCCAACCTGGGTTAAATCGCGGCTTTGGTAATCTTTGGCAATCCCGAAATCAAGCAGTTTGGGCACGCCCATTTTGTTTAGCTTGACGTTTTCCGCCTTGATGTCACGATGGATAATTCCGTTTTCGTGAACATATTTAATTGCGCTAACTATTGATGCAAACACGTTTAATATTTCTTCAACCGAAAAGTAATTCCGTTGAATCAAACTGTCCAAACTCTCGCCGTCAACGAATTCCATAAAAATCAGCAATTCATTTTCGACCTCTTGGAAATCGTAAAGCGTGGCAATATTCGGATGCTGTAAGCCGGCTTGCAGACGAGCCTCATTCAAAAATCTGGTTTTGTAAATTTGGTCTAAAGCGACGTTTCCACCCAACACTTTGACAGCCACAAACCGGTTCAATTTTTCGTGGAAGAACTGATAAACCTCGCCCATTCCGCCTTGACCGATAAACCCGACCACGCTGTATTCGCCGATTCTGTCATTGATTTGAAAACGTCCGCTCATAGTATTAGATTTTGGATTTTGGATTTCAAATCGGCTGAAAGGTGAGGGAGAAGAATAAAATTCATCCCTCATCCCTCATCCTTTATCCCTTAAATTAGCTTCCACTACTCTTTTTGTTTTTGAAAAACTCCATTCCATAGCGAATTGGCACCGCGTAAGTTATATTCAATCCGTTAAAGTTTGAACCGGCAAAGAATATTCCGACTACTTTTCCTTGCGAATCAAAGACGGGTCCGCCCGAATTACCTGATCCGGTTTCATTGGTTGACAACATATAAACATCGCCAATCATACTGAAAGTTTGCTTTTCAGAGTCTTTTTCACTTCCGCGAAGGATGTTTCCAATGTTTGTGCTGGTAACTGTCGGAGTAGGAATTTGAACAATCTGACCTTCCCGATTTAAGGCATCTTGAGATTTGATTTTTCCGTAAACCGGTGGCACTCCGCCCGGATAGCCCATAACCGCTACCATTTCACCTTTTTGAATGGTGTCATAGTTGTCGTTGATTTCAACCTTGGTTAAATCTCCCGGAACATTAACTTTAATTAAAGCTACATCGTGACGGTCAGATGCTTGTTCCAAAGTAGCGGTCATGCCATTATCTTCACCGCTCATAGTCACTCTCAAAGTATCATTGACCCCTTTGATAGCCCCGGTGTATTGTTTTCCTGTTTGTTTTGTATGCTCGGGAACCCAGTCTGTTGGGGGTGGAACTAATTGACTAGCCGCTAATGAGCCATCCAAATTAACAACAATTCCATCCGGTGTGTTGCCAGGAAAATTAAATCTGGTTTTCCAGGTAGCTGCCACATGGCGATTTGTCAAAATAAATCCGTCTGTAGTAGCAACAAACCCTGTTCCGCGATGAAAACCGCCTATTTCCATACTGAGATTGTTCTTGTTTGGCGTTAAATATGGCTCGTATCCCATTTTACCATCCGATCTTGGCACCGATACATAAACAGGAATTGCCCCTCCCGCTTTCGGATTGATCGGACCATTTCCAAATTCATTACCTTTCCCTCCAAGTGCTTTTGCCAAAGTTGGACGGTCATTAGGAACATATTGATGATATAACTGTGACTGCGCCGAGGCATCAATCAATCTCCAAGCTACTTCAATGTGAACTACTGCATCGCTGTATCTCTTGACGATTTCAGTGGCGGGCATTCCGTTGCTTGGGTTTGAAGTGCTTGAATTTTTTGCCGATTCTTCTATTTTCAATTTTGCTTCTTCGTTTTTAGCTTCCAATTCCTTGGCTTTAGTTGCAATTTCGGTGTTCTGAGCATCTATTTGCTCCTGAGTTTGTTTCTGGATTCTGTTATTATAGTAATAACCGCCAAATGCCAAACTGCCGATTAACAAAATTCCGATAAAAGCCGCCGCGCCGCCAACCGTGGCATATTTGCGGCCTTCTTGTTGTTTGGTTTCTTCAACCCTGTCGCTGATCATTCTTTCAACCGTAGCTTTTCCGATTCCGGCTTTCGGAGTAACTGCGGTCGGAATGCTGTTATTGACTATCGGAATATTCATCGCCGGTGCTTGATTAGGCGTGACGCGGGTTTCGGGGGCAGTTTTTCCGATGTCGGCAATCCGGGTCGGCTTGGTGGCACTCATCGGACGGGGTTCCACGTCAAATTGGAATTTCGGGCCATTGGGACCAAATTGAACCACGTCACCTGCGGTAATTTTGGTTGGCATCGTAATTTTGGTGTTATTCACAAATGTTCCGTTGCGGCTGGATAAATCACTGATGATAAAGCCGTTTGGGTCATTCGGGTCTAATTGGATTTTGGCGTGTTGTCTGCCCACCAAATCATCACGGTCAGGATCATATTTGACCGTCGAATTATCTTCTCGTCCAAAAATCAATTCGTTATGATGTTTCAAAGCAAACTCCTCAACTTGATTTGCCTTAGAACCGCTTAAATGTTTGATAATCATTCTTTCCATAGTTTTTCTTCTGCTCCTTCTTTTCTGTTACTCTCGAAAATACCTTTTTGGCTTCTTCAGACTCTCCATAACTTAACTGAAATTCAGTTTCGTTTTTCCGTCTGTCTAGTAACGCAACATTTTTTTTGGAAACGGCTCAAAATTAATTAGAATTTTATTTTTTTCTGAAAATGTTAGTAAATATCGAATTTACATACAGAAAAAAAATCAATATCTTTTATGAAAATAAATACAGCAATTTTAAGTTTTCTGACGTTTTGAGTCCCGCCTTGAGGCGGCTCACCTCCAGCGAAGCGCCGAGGTAGCACGCTCAAGCGTGGAATTATACCATTTATGCGAATCAAGGGTAGAAATATTAAAAGAAAAGCGTCTTTGATTTATTTGAAAAACTCAATAAAACGCGGATGAGTTACGCTTTT
>JANOEF010000004.1:0-5239 GCA_031413075.1 Acidobacteriota bacterium
TGACCGTAACCAATGGCCAAACGCTTGATATTGGCGTGATTAAACTTGGTTCCAACACCAAAACTCTTGCCGAAGTGACGGTGGTTGCTCAGGGGGCCATCATCGAAGAAAAAGTGGACAGGTTGGTCTATAACGCTGACAGAGATATTGCCGCCAAAGGGGGCGATGCTACCGATATTCTGCGTAAAGTGCCACTGCTGACAGTGGATTTGGACGGAAACGTGTCGCTGCGGGGTAGCCAAAACATCCGGGTGTTGATTAATAACAAACCCAGCACCATTATCGCCAGTAGTGTAGCCGACGCGCTCAAACAAATTCCCGCCGACCAGATTAAAACGGTGGAAGTAATCACCAGCCCATCGGCCAAATACGATGCCGAAGGGTCAGCCGGGATTATCAATATTATCACTAAAAAGAATAGTTTGCAGGGTCTGAACCTGAACGTGGATTCGGGCGTGGGCAACCGGGGGTCTTTATTGTCGCTCAATGGCGGTTATCGGAAAGGCAAAGCCGGGTTCACCATTGGCGGTTTCGGACGGGGTATCTACAACACCATCACCAAAAGCAATTTAGACCAAACCAGCCGGGTTAATGGCGTTTCTACACTAACCAACCAATCGGGCGACGGCGACAGCCGGGGTTTGTTTGCTCGCGGATTCTGATTCATCAGCCCTCGGGCGGTGCTTCAGGACAGGCGACGGATGTTCGCATTATGGCCGAAGAAATTCTGCGCATGCGTGAGATGACTTCGCGGCTTTTATCGTTCCATAGCGGACAACCATTTGACCAGGTCGAAAAAGATGTTGAACGTGACCGGATTCTGTCACCCATTCAAGCCAAAGAATACGGCTTAATTGATGAAGTAATAGAACACCGAGAATAATCGAATTTCGGATTAGGGATTTCGGAGATGGGGTTTGATTCCGATCCGCGATCCGCAATCCCATTTCCCAATCGAGAATATGTTGAGAAGACCAGAAGAAATCTTGCGCTGTTCGTTTTGCGGAAAATCGCAGAACGAGGTCAAAAAATTGATTGCCGGACCGAGTGTCTATATCTGCAATGAATGCATAGACATTTGCAATGAAATCATCAATGACGATGAAACGGCCGAAACAATCGGGACTGCGCCGCTACCTAAACCGCAGGAAATAAAAGCCTTTTTAGATGAATACGTGATCGGTCAGGACGAAACGAAAAAGCGTCTTTCGGTCGCGGTCTATCAACATTACAAACGCGTTGAACTGACCCGGCGGCGGGCAGATGTCGAACTTCAAAAATCAAATATTCTTTTGATCGGACCGACGGGAACGGGTAAAACTTTGCTCGCGCAAACGATGGCGAGGGTCTTGAATGTCCCGTTTTGCATCGTTGACGCCACCACGCTGACCGAAGCCGGGTATGTCGGCGAAGATGTCGAAAATATTATCCTCAAACTGGTTCAATCAGCCGGCGGTGATATCGAACGGGCGCAAACCGGCATCATTTTTATTGACGAGATTGATAAGATTTGCCGCAAAGATGATAATCCTTCGATCACCCGGGACGTTTCCGGCGAAGGAGTTCAGCAGGCACTTTTGAAAATTTTGGAAGGAACAGTCGCCAATGTTCCTCCGCAAGGCGGACGCAAACACCCGCATACCGAATTTTTGCCGGTTGACACAACCAATATTTTGTTTATTTGCGGCGGGGCCTTTGTCGGGCTTGAGCGAGTGGTCGAACGGCGCATGAAAAACAAATCACTCGGGTTTCACGCTGATGTCAAATCCAGCAAACAAAGGATGAACGAGGCCATTGGGATGCTTGAGCCGGAAGATTTAATTCGTTACGGATTAATTCCAGAATTTGTCGGACGACTGCCCGTTTTAGGAACGCTTCACGAATTGGATGAGGAGGCCCTCATTCGAATTATGACCGAGCCGAAAAATTCTTTGGTCAAACAATATCAACGCAAATTTGAATTTGATAATATCCGACTGAAATTCACCGATGATGCGGTTCGGGCGATTGCTCACGAAGCGTATGAAAGAAAAGTCGGCGCCCGAGGGCTGATGATGATTCTCGAAGAAGTTCTGCTTGAGCCAATGTATGTTTTGCCATCGCAAAAACGAATCAGAGAATTGGTGATCACCAAAGATATCGTTGAACGCAAAGCAGTCAATTTCGACACCCTTTTTGAAGTAGTTGAGGATGCGGCGGCTTAGTTCAAGGTTCAAAGTTCAAGGTTCAAAGTTCAAAGTTCAAGGTTTTCGATCGTCCGCGAATTTATTTCACCAAACCTTGAATCTCCTTAAATTTTTCGTGTTTTGAATCTCGCATCAGTTCAAATAAAGCCATCTCTAAATTTGAAAGAATGACACCGCTTTGCTTCATCTTTTCAATGCCGGTGTGTTTGTCGTGCGTTTGGCGGGACGAAATACAATCGAGTAAAAGATGCACTTGAAAGCCCCGGTGTAATAAGTCGTGAGCCGTTTGATTGACACAAATATGGGCTTCGATGCCGGCCAGGACAATTTGCTTTTTATCTAAAGCTGTTAATTTCTCAACAAAAGAGGTCGCTCCGCAGGCACTAAATGCCGATTTCTCAATAATTTCCGCATTATCCGGGAGACTGAAGAAAATCTCCTCGACCGTTTTGCCCAACCCTTTTGGATATTGTTCAGTAACAATTATCGGAATGTCCAAAAGCTCAAAACCGCGAACCGCGAGTGATGTTCTGACGGCAATTTCCTCAAAATCGGGAATTGGAGCACGAAAAGCTTCCTGAATATCCACTACCACTAAAACAGTCTGATTTTTATCTAAAATGCTTAAATGTGACATATAATTTCAACTCCCCGATTCCAAATCCTCGGCGTCGCTTTTCGTTCCTTCTCTTTTTTCTGTTTGCTTCAATGCGTTGCTGCCTTTTTCACGATTGTATTGTCGGATAAAAAGAAATATCGAAACAGTTGAAATAATAGTTACGACGATAAACATCATGGCGATAAAAAGGATTTCGGATAGTTCGGCGTTTGGCATAATTCAATTTTAACTCACCGGCTGAGAATCGTAAATTCGGCTGATAAAAAAACATTGACAAATAACCTAAAGGGGATAAAATTCTCTTTAGAATAGGAACTTCACTGAAAATGAAAAGTTATAAATTGTTAGACGTCTGTGTTCTGCTCGGAATTTTGTTTTTCGGCTCGCAAACTGTTGTGATGGCTAAAGACGTATGGCTCCGGGTGCAATCGAAAAACTTTCACCTGATCGGTAACGCCAGCGAAAAAGACATTCGGAAAGCGGCTACTAAACTCGAACAATTCCGCGAGACCTTTCGCCTCTTGTTCAAAACTGCCCGGTTTGACTCGGCTATTCCGACCAATGTCGTAGTTTTCAAAAGCGGTTCCGCCTACAAACCGTTTAAGCCGCGACGCGCAAACGGCAAAATTGATGAGGGGATTGCCGGATATTTTCAACCCGGCGAGGATGTAAATTACATTACACTTTCAACCGAGGGCGAGGAGAAAGATACATACGGTACTATTTTTCACGAATATGTCCATTTTATGCTGGACATTAATTTTGGCAAGTCGGATATTCCGCCGTGGTTTAACGAAGGGTTAGCCGAATATTATCAAACATTTGAGATTGAAAAAGATCAAGAGGTCAAACTCGGAGTGTTTCAACAAGTCCATATTGATCTTTTGTCAGAAAGCAAGTTGATTCCACTCGATACGCTTTTCAAAATCAGTAATTACGCCCTTCACCAACAGGGAAATCATTCGCGTAATATTTTTTATGCCCAATCGTGGGCCTTACTTCATTTTTTACTGCAAAGCTCAGATAGCGTTAAGTCAGAAGGGCTTGGAAAGTTTATAACGGCCTTAAACCAAAATATTTCGCCGGAAAAAGCTTTTCAGGACGCTTTTCAGATGAGCTATGCCGAAATGGAAAAGGCGTTGAAAAAATATACCGGACAGGCGAGCTACAAATATCAAATTTTTACTTTTAAGAATAAGTTGACCTTTGACACCGAAATAACGGTATCGCCGCTTTCCGAAGCCGAAACAAATGCCTACCTCGGCGATCTGCTTTATCACAATAACCGACCCGACGAGGCGGAACCCCTTTTGCAAAAGGCTCTGACTGTCACTCCGAATTCGAGCTTGGCCAATACGACCCTCGGCATGGTCAAATTTCGTCAGCGAAAATACGATGAGGCTAAGAAATATTTGGAAAAAGCCATCGAGGGCGACCAACGGAATCACCTGGCCTTTTACAATTACGCCTTAATTCTGAGTCGCGAAGGACAAGATGAATTTGGTTATGTATCAAATTTTAATGGCGATAAAGCACTAAAAATGCGGGAGGTTCTGCAAAAAGCAATTGCCGTTAATCCTTCATATATTCCAAGTTATGAACTTTTAGCGTTTGTTAATTTAGTTAGTCAGGATCAATTGCCCGAAACCATCGAAATTCTAAAAAAGGCCCTCAAAATTCAACCCGGAAATCAAAAAATCCTGGTCCGGATCGCCGAAATTTACTCGCGTCTGGATAAATTTGATGAAGCCCTTCAAATTGCCCGGAAACTGGCCAATACCACCGATGACGAAGAGGTTAAAACGCGGGTGGAAAATCTGGTCAGCCGGATTGAATCAATGCAGCGCATCAACGCCCAAAATGAAGCCTCGCGCAAGCAATATGAGAAAGCTGTCAAAGAAGCCAACCAAAACGGCGGCCGGACTATCCTGACTCGTCGGCAACCCCCCGGCCAGCCTCAGCCAACGGCTGAAGAAATTGCCAAAGCCCGTGAGCGTGAGATACTGATTTCTATTAATCATGCTATCCGCAAACCCGTGGCCAACGAAAAACAGGTCATCGGACGCATCATTAAAATCGTTTGTGCCGGAAAAAGTATCACATATACAGTCAAAACCGAGACTGGAACGGTTTCGCTGATTAGCAACGGTTTTCAAAATTTGGCGTTGGTAGCATTTGCCGACGGGGCAGAAAATGCTCAGGTCGGTTGCAATGCCGATCTCTCAGCCTTTCACAAAGTTTTAACCTATCAGGTTGCTAAAACGCCCAAAACTAACTATTTAGGCGAACTAATCGCGATTGATTTTGTTCCCAAAGATTTTCGTTTTGTAGATGAAACCGAAGAGGTGGCAATCAGCGGAATTAATCAATCAGCCGAATTACCCGCAACTGCGCCCGAACCAACCGTCACCGAATCAATCGTCAGAGAAAAGCC
>JANOEF010000005.1:0-4559 GCA_031413075.1 Acidobacteriota bacterium
TGGTGTCTTGCGCTCAACTTCGTTTTTATTGTCGTTGCCCAGAACAGTAACCGCGATCGAGTTATTCAGCCGCAGAGCAGTTATCTGGTTGAAATCAAATCTAAAAGCGTCCTGGCCAACCTTGAAATCAGCGCGGACTCAAATAAAAGTTCAGCTTATTCGATCTCTAGAAATCGTCCGCTGCTGCTGACCGTGACCAGGAAAATAAAGTTTAAGTATTCCAAAAGTTTGATCGGAAATTTTCAAGTTTTGATCAACGGCGCCGAGGCCGATTTACAAAATAAAAATGAAATTGAGTTTGATGAAAAGAAACTTAAGCAATTTCCGTCGAAACCCGCCGCTTCGCCGACTCCGATCACGACTCCGACACCGCTTCCGACTCCAGTTACTACTCCGACACCTGCCCCAACCCCGCCGCCGATTCAAACTTTGCCGGAACTGCAATCGAGAATTCGTCTCAGTCTTTCGCGTCCCGAATTACGGCGCGGAATGGTCGGAATTAAAATCATTTCGCTGGCGACCGGCAAGATTATTTACGAGGAAAACGCTGAAAAATATTTTATGCCCGCCTCAAATATGAAAAGCTACACGGTCTCAACCGCGTTGGAGAAACTGACGCCCGATTTTCGCATTGTAACCAGCGTTTATGCCGGCGGCCTGCCGGATACGAGCGGAGTAGTTAAAGGAGATTTGACGATTTTCGGACGCGGCGACGTTTCGCTCGCGTTTGCTTTTACGCGACCTGATTCAACGTCAAATTCAGTTTTATCAAACGCCGATTATCTGAAAGTTTTAGAGCCTTTAGCGAATAAAATCATCCAGGCCGGAGTGAAGCGCATCGAAGGGAATTTAATCGGAGATGAAAGCTACTTTAACAGTGAGGCCCTGCCCGGAACCTGGGAATGGGACGATCTGCAATGGTATTACGGCGCGGAGGTTTCGGCCTTGCCGGTGCTGGATAATGCGGTTGATCTGTCCATCAAACCAACCTCGCTCAATGCGCCGTGCGCGGTTCAACTGCTCCCGGTAAATACAGTTTTTACGATTGTCAATCGTTGCGTCACAAATGCTTCGGGCAATCGGCGGGATTTACAGGTCTTAAAAAAACTCGACCGCAATATTTTAGAAATTACCGGAACCATGCCCGTCGGCGACCGTGGTTTTAACGGTTCGGTTTCGGTTTCGCGCCCCTCGCAGCTTTTTATCGAAATGCTCCGCCAATTATTGCAGCAAAAGGGAATTACAATTACCGGGCAAAATCGGGTGATCAATGCCCGGGAAAAAGCGATGATGACGGCCGCGGGGGCAAGCGTGCCGCCCGTCGAAATTACAAAACTTGAATCTCCGCCGTTCAGTCTGATTGCCGCCAAAACGATGAAACCCAGCCAAAATATGTACACCGAAACAATTTTGCGGATTTTAGGCGAGCAAATTGGCGATAAAACTGATCCGAAATTAACCAGCGAAGTGCGCGGAATCGGCGTTGTCAAAAACTTTCTCGCGCAGGCGGGAATTGCGCCCGACAGTGTCATTCAGCACGACGGTTCAGGTTTGTCGCGACATAATTTGATAACCCCGGCTTCAAATGCCCAACTTTATTCGTATATGGCACGAAGTCCGAACGCTCAGGCGTGGCGCAATTCACTGACCATCGGCGGGCTTGACGGAACGCTCAGAAATCGTTTTGTCGGAACAATTGCAGCCAATAACGTCCGCGGCAAAACCGGAACTATTGACCAGGTTTCGGCTCTGACAGGTTATGTCACGACGGCCGCCGGCGAGCAGCTCATTTTCTCAATCATCGTCAACGGCGTCAATACCGGCTCGATTCGCACCGGGACGATGGATGAAATTGTCGTCGCCTTGGCAAACTTTAATGGACAAGTTAATTAACGACGGGAGTGACGCAGGAATTTCTGATCACCGACCACCGCCTACTGACCACTATTTATGATTAAATTCTCCAAATTTCACGGCTTTGGCAACGATTACGTTGTGATCGAAGCGGAACAATTACAAGCAGTTACCGATGTTTCCGAATTTACTAAACGCTTTTGTCAGCGGACCTTGGGCGTTGGTTCGGACGGCATTGCCATCTTGGAAAAACTTGACGAATCGGACGCCGATTTTTCCTGCCGGATCATCAATCCCGACGGCAGTGAAGCGGGTTTTTCAGGTAACGGAACCCGTTGTGCAGTGGCTTATGCGTATTACAAAGGAATGTGGAACGCCGAAGTTTTGCGGCTCAGAATGAATACGGGCGTCAAAAATTATCGTCTGGTCGAAAAAATTTCTGACGGGCATTATTGGTTTGATGCCGAAATCGGTCAACCAAAATTTGCGAGTGATGAAATTCCGTTTAGGAGTGCCGAAAAACTAGAATCAGTGATTAACCAACCGTTGATGATTGATAAACAGGAATTTCTGGTTTCTTGCGTTAATGTCGGAAATCCGGTCGCCTGTGTATTTCTCAACAACTTCGACTTTGACTGGCGCGAAGTCGGACGCAAAATGGAGGTTCATCCGAAATTTCCCGCCCGGGCCAACATCGTTTTTGTTAAAGTTTTAGATCGCGAAAATATCGAACTCAAAATCTGGGAACGCGGGGCGGGTGAAACTTCCGCTTCGGGAACCTGCTCGAGCGGGGCGGCAATTTTATCAGCTTTTCGCGGCGAAACCGGGCGCCAGGTTTCTGTTCATACGGCCGGCGGAATTACCGAAATCAATTGGCGCGAAGACGGTGAAATGTTGATTTTGGGGAGGGCGGATTTTGTGTTTGATGGGGAATATCCGTAACGCTCAAACAATACTCATCCGATCGTGGTTCAGCCTTCGAGAAAACGCCGAGAACAATGTCATTTTTAATTGGAGAACGTCTCTCGGACAGTCCGAGTGCTGAGATACCAACACAAAATTGCTTCAACTGCGATCTTCAACAAACCGCCGGCAATCACTCCCCATTCGCTATTTAGAACTCCCCACCCGACTGCGAAAAATGTGAGTCCGGCGAGAACGGCAGACGCCCAAATGACGGTCAGCCGCGCCCATTTCTGCATAGTAAATAACCCGTAGCCGATTAGGACGAAAAAAACTCCGATTACCAACACAATCCAACCGGTTTGGTCAGCCAATGGTCCGAACAGTTCTGATACAGCAATCCGGTTCGGACCATAACCATCGGGTGTAAATAAAATTTTGTTTCCCCGCAACGTCACAATGCCAAGCACGAGAGCCGCACTACCGTTTAGCATTGCCATGAAAGAAAGAATAATAATCGGAATAGGTTTGCTCATTCAGTTTTCGATTCAGTTTAGCAAAATGCTTTATTCCGCGTCTTTCTCTTTTTTATAGGTCAGATGCCACGACCTTTTTTTACAGCCCGGGCATTTTCTCAAATTTTTAGAATTGCCCCGCGCCTTCCAGCGAATTCCGCCAAAGTCCCAATACGATTGCTCGAATTCACACTCCGGGCATTTCATAAACCACTGGCGCGAATCTTCTTCCATTGACCTCGCCCACGAAGCAGGCAAAATAGTTGTGAAAAATGTTTGTATCCAGCTCATATTTAACCTAAATCCGGAGCATTGAATCGGCATAACTTTCTGATATGCCGATTCAATTTAGCTTATTGGCAGCGCCTGGCACAAGAGAATTACCTGCAACAGCAAAAATATTTGAAAAAACTTCAACTTCGGCGTAAGGAGGCGAACTTTTTATAACTCAAATCTGAAAGTGTTGATCCTAAACAGATCGAAAAAAAAGCACGCCCAAAGTTGAGCGTGCCTTCTTTTTTATTCTCAAAAAGTAAAAAAAATCTTACTTTTTAATCGTATAATCCACCCAGCAGGAATCAGGGTTTTGTATCATTTCGAGAAATTCAAGCGCAAACCTGTTAGCACTGCTTGCTGAACCGCCGCTTTCAGGATTCAGGATTTTCCCGATTTGATCCCGAACACCTTCGAGATGGATTTTGGTTGCTTTGTCGCCTGAGCGAGCGAGCGCCGCTGTCACAGAAGCATTTAAGGCTCGAAGTTCGGACCGATAATATGCCCGTTCGTCGCCGCTCGAAATAAACTGAGCCGCAAAACCCGGGGGTAATCCCGCCGGCAGAGCGGCAGGTGCGCCATTTAGTTTATTATTGGCAATCTCGAGATATGACCGATGGAGATTTCGGCGATAGGCGTCCACAGACACTTTCGGTGCGCTTAATTCGCTGAAAATGTTGTTGCGAACGTCTGCTAAAAACTCATCCGGCGCATAAGCCGCGTTTCCGTCGAGCGCCTGTTGTTCAACCATTCGGGCAAAACGTGAACTCGACAAGAGGCTGTTAAGCACGCTGTTTTGCGAATTACGAATCCGGTTCAGCGCGCCGATGGGTTCGATTCTCCTCAGCAGTTCTTTATCAATCGCCCAGGTCGGCGTGGCAAAAGCATTGTCAGCGAGGAATTTGACGGCCTCCGCCTGACGAGCCTTTGGCACTATCGTAAAGCGAACTCCGTCCTGTCCGATATGTCTCTGCTCGTGGTCGTCCAGAAGCGGTGGGTCAGCACCGCGGCGCC
>JANOEF010000006.1:0-15577 GCA_031413075.1 Acidobacteriota bacterium
AGTAAACTGAGCATCCATCCGCGCGTCTTGTCCACCACTAAATTTGAACATACAGGAATCATCCGTGTAGTCCATAAAGTTTTCGATTGGGTCATTTCCGGCAATATTGGCACAGGTATTTCGTACCCCTGGGCATCCGTATGCAGCAGATCTTTCCGCTGGAGTGTCGGCAACTAAATCGCCACCGTTGGTTGCATTTTTCGCACAACCGCCCTGGAAAGTGTGATAAAGTCCCATCCAGTGTCCAACTTCATGCGTTGCCGTATCGCCAAGATTGTATGGCGCGGCAGTTCCACCCGGAACCGAACTATAAAGTATAACTACCCCATCATTTTTAGGTTGAGAGTTATAACTTGAGGGAAAGGTTGCCCAACCAAGCAATCCACCGCCGGGGTTTGACGAGTAAATGTTTAAAGCCCCGGCACCTCCTTGGCGCAATGCGGTTTTCATCTGGGCTTCGGCAGCAGTTCCAGGACCCGCGGTATACCAAGACGAATTGGTAGTGCGGGTAGTTGCAACTAAGGAAAACGACCAACCTGTTACAGCCCCCATCCCACCAGGTCCATTTCCTACAAATGCTTGGTTTAGAACATTTATTGACGCAGTAATTTGTGAATCAGGAATATTACCTTGTGAAAGAGAACTTCCATTGTTTATTACGTGCCAATAAACATTTATGACACCGCCGGTTCTGTATGTATTCGGTGCAGAGGCTCTTCTTCTACCTAAATCCTGAAAAAATCGCATTTCTTCAAAGTTAGCTTCTTCTTCGGAACGGTCTCTGAAACCGCACTTCGGTCCGTCATTTCCGTTCCCTATTCCTTTTCCATTACCTTGCTGGGCATCCACCGAGGTAAAAAGACTTCCGGAAAAGCCGAACACCGCCACTAAAACTATTGCTATCACGCCAAGCGGCAAAGCAAATTTAAAAGTTTTCTTCATTAAGTCACTCCTTTTTTTTGATTATCTGAAATTTAATATTTGGAAAAATATTGCCGAAATATAAATGAAAATGTTTAGGGACTTTTTAAATTTGAAAGTTAACGGTTGAACAAATGATGGAGGGGAAATATTTTAGTCATCCATCATCGTCAATCAATTTATTTACCCGCCCGATAGGTCGTAAATTGCGAATCCATCCGTGTATCTTGTCCCGTCGTAAAGCGGAACATACAAGAGTTATGGGTATAATCCATAAAGTTATCAATCGGATCAAGGCCGGGAAATTTGCTACCAACACAAGTGTCTCTGCCAACCGGACATCCGCCTGCCGAAGTTTGTTCAGCCGGAGTATCGGAAACCAGATCACCGCCGCTGGTGGCATTTCTGGCACAACCACCCTGGAAAGTGTGATAAAGCCCCATCCAATGTCCGAGTTCGTGGGTAGTCACATCGCCTTCGTTATAATTGGTGTAGGTTCCACCCGGCAACGTCCGGTAATCAATCAAAACACCGTCACGGGTCGGGTTGCTGCTATAGGATGACGGAAATGTTGCCCGTCCCAAAAGACCGCCGCCCGGATTGCAGGAATAGATATTAAAATCATCTGCTGTGCCCTGCCGTAAGGCTCCTTTCATCGCGCTTTCCGAAATGCCTTCGCAATCGGTGTACCAGGTGGCATTGGTCGTGCGGTCAATCCCGGCCAGCACAAAGTTCCATCCGGTGCTCGAAAAGGTGGTATTCAGATGGGCGATCTGGCTGTTAATTTGAGTATCGGTCAAATTACCCTCCGCATAGGTTGACCCATTATTAATAACGTGAAAATAGACAGGAATATTCCCGCCGGTTGCATCGGCACTGGCTCCGCGTCTGGCTCTCTCAGCTTTGCGAAACTCAAAATCACGTTCACTCATATCAATAAACGCATCGCCCGGATGCGTATCGCAGAACGGATCGCCTTTTCGCTGATCATTGCCTTGCGCCGAGGTCGGCATATTTTGGTAAGTTATCGCAATTCCAACCAAAACAGTCAAAATTACGAGCGGAAGGACAACTCGAAACAAACTCAATTTCATTAAACTTAAGATTCTCCTTAAAAGATTATTGTTGATTGCACAATGAATGGTTATAAAAATACTTCAAATTGCATTTGGGAGCAAACAAGTGGATTAATCTTATAATAAATTCAAATAAATGTAAAATATTTTCTTTTATGGTCATTACGGTCAAATCTTGACTTGACGGGCATCTCGCCTCTACTTTGATTTTTCCCGGTCCGCGAAAAGCGAAAGGAATTTGCAAAAGTTCAAAGAATCGCGCTAGAATCGCGCTTTTGGTTAGACTTACACTGTCTAATTTCGTATATTTCAATCATCTTATATTTCATTAGAAAAACGGAGAATGATTAGTTTATGCCGGAACAAAGGGGCGGTGAGCGACATCTTATTTCTTTTCCGATCCGAGTCGAGTGGAAAGATGATGCGGGCACAGAAATTATTGAAGAAGGACTGACAGAAAACATCGGACCCACCGGAGTCTTGATTCATCTGCCGCGGCTTTTACCAAATGTCGGGAGCCAGGTCAACATCACCGTGACCGAAGATATCAGCACTCAAGTTACTGTCAGCGCACAGGTTCTGCGTTTGGAACGGAACGCCGCTCATCCGCAGGCGGCTCTGATGCTGCTCGGTTCGACCACTGATTGGGAAAAACAGGTTTGGCAATATGCCGGAAACATCATCGCGGCCCAAGAACCTGAATCCTTTGAAGATTGGAACTGATTCCAGTGGCAGGAGCAGTCGCAGGAGACAGTTTGCTTTTCTGCCAAGTGCCGCTGCCACTACTTACTTTTTAATAATTTACACTATGAAGATTTTAGTTTTGGGCGCAGGACGAATGGGACACGGAGCGGTTTATGATTTGATTCATAACTCGCCCCGGGTTAAAAGTGTGACCGTCGCCGATTTTGACTTTAAGAAAGCTGAGCAAATTGCAGAAGCCGTTGGAACAGAAAGAGTTACCGCGCATCATATTGATGTTTCAAATTATGCGGACGTGGTTAATCTGATGAAAGAGCACGATTCGGCTATCTCATGTGTCAACTATTGGTATAACGTTGAACTATCGCGGGCTGCGATTGAAACCAACACTAATTTTTGCGATTTAGGTGGGAATAATTACATCGTGGATGAACAATTGGCGATGGATGAGGCCGCCCTGGCAGCAGGAATCAATCTCATTCCCGACTGCGGACTCGCGCCCGGCATGGTTTCGATTTTAGCTATGCACGGGGCCAAACGCTTCGATCAAATTGATGAGCTTCACATCCGCGTCGGCGGTCTGCCGCAACAACCAAAAACTCTTTTGCAGTATCAGCTCGTTTTTTCGGTCGAAGGTCTGATCAACGAATATATCGAGGTAGCCCGCGTCATTCGGAACGGTAAAATTATCGAAGTCGAATCTATGACCGAAATCGAACAGCTTGAATTTGAAGGTTTTCCGTCATTGGAAGCGTTTCAAACTTCGGGCGGAACTTCGACTTTGCCGGAAACATTTTTAGGCAAAATCAAAGAATTGGACTATAAAACGATTCGGTACACCGGACATTGCGAAAAATTTAAGACGATGATCGATCTGGGTTTATGTTCGAGCGAAGAAATAATGGTAGATTATGTTAAAATCGCGCCCCGCAAAATTTTAGGAAATCTTTTGACCGCCTATCTGCCGGCCGATGAACCCGATTACGTGTTGGTCAGACTTGATTTTGTCGGTCAGAAAGACGGGCAGACGAAAAATCTCAGATTCGATATTGTTGACCGTCAGGACGAAACCACCGGTCTTTCGGCCATGATGCGGACCACCGCTTTTCCCGCTTCGATCATCGCCCAAATGATGGCGGGCGGCGATGTCCTCAGACGCGGCGCCGTGCCGCAGGAAATGGCGATTGATTCCGATAAATTTGTTGCGGAATTGGCGAGAAGAAATATTTTGATTAAAGAATTATGAGATTTTGCGTTTCAAAATTTGTTTAACTTTACCATAAACTTTCCCTTCAAGGCTTTGCAAAGAATTGTGAGAAATATCAACGTCGTGACCTAATTTGCTTGTCCATTTTCCATTTAAAAGCTGCCGCGCCATGTGTGTTGGTGAACCTTTGGGAGAATCTAATTTATCTTTCGTCGAAACATAAATTGCAACTTTTTCAAAGCCTTTTTCAAGTTCGGAATTTTCGCAGGGCTGATAGCCAAGTGTGCCAAAAGCGAGAATGAAGTTTTCCAAAGTTGCTTGGTTTGGAATATTGTTAAACCAAAAAACATCGTTTCCCGCCATTGCGGTGTCAACTGCCCACCACCATTTTGAATCATCGTCAGCGGCATGGGCAATACAGTTATACTTTGGATCAAAAGGACTTGTCAGTTCAAATTCGCCATCCTTGAGATTTTCAAAAACTCGTTTAATTCGTGCTTCGGTTTGTTGTTTGAGAATTCTTGCGATAATGGAAGACATCTAAATATATCCGTTCTCCTGGCCCCAATTTAACCACGCTTTCGCCATTTCATCACGGTTGCCAGCCATTTCTTTAGTGGTTGGGTCTTCGCCTGCCAATGCACGCAATGCCCAAAACCATTCACAAGGCTTATCTTGAAGTTCGCGCAAAATAAACGGAACTACGGTCTTTCCCAGACCGATTATCCTCTGATACGCCGGATGAAGGATTTTGTCCAAATAAGTCGAGGAATGTAGCGTATCCAAATACCATTTTTCCGCCAAAAAATTAAACTGCTTTTCAACAAATTTCTTTGTTTGACGTTTTGGCATCGGACGAGATTTTATTGATCTTGAATGAATAATCGGATTCATCGTTCAATTATACACAAATAGTTAATTTACAAAATAGTTTGAAATTGAGATTTCTCAAAAAACACTTTTTTCACCGCTCTGATCGTATTGGCGTGAATTTCCACCGTATCTTCGATATTTTCCGCGTAACCGCCCGACATTGTGGTCACGATCGGGACACCGTGTTCGCGGGCAAAACCTAAAACCATTTCATCACGTCTCATCAAACCTGCTTTGGTCAGACTGAGTCGCCCCAGTTTATCTTTTTCAAACGGGTCAGCCCCGCCGAGATAAAAAATAATATCAGGGTGTTGCAAAATGACACGCGGCAAGGCTTCTTCGAGTGTTTCGAGGAATTCTTGATCGCCTGTCTGATCGGGTAATTCAATATCGAGCGTCGAATTTTCTTTATAGAGCGGATAATTTTTCGCGCCGTGCATCGAAAAAGTGAAAACCGATTTGTCATCTCTGAAGATAAACGCCGTTCCGTTGCCCTGATGCACGTCGCAATCAATAATTAAAAACTTTTCGGCTAATTTCTCTCTTTGCAACACTCTAATCGCCACCGCTACATCATTGAGGACACAGAATCCTTCGCCCCGGTCGGGGAAAGCGTGATGTGTTCCGCCCGCCAGATTTGAGGCAATGCTATTTAGTAAAGCCGCTTTTGAGGCTTCGATGGTACCGGAAATAGCGTGAAAAGAACGCCTCACCAACGACTTTGACCACGGCAAACCGAGTTTGCGGATTTCTTTTGCCGTGAGAGTCCCATCCACCAGCCGTGAAATATAATCTTCGGTATGAACCAGGTGTAAATCTTCAATTTGGGCCGGATCGGGTTCAATAATCTCGTGAGGATGAAGCGTCCCTTCGGCTAACAAAATATCTTTTACCAATTCAAATTTGCGAATCGGAAAAATGTGATTCTCCCCGATCTCGGCGTAGTAATAAGGCGAATAATAAAGGTGGTAATTGCTCATTAGTGACAAATTAACAGGTTTGACAAGGATAATTCAAATTCACCCTTTAAAAGGAAGAGCGGCTTGCGTCGGGAAACGCAAGCTCGCAATTTTAGGCGGAAGGGAAGCTGAAGGCAATGCGGAGTAGGATAGGCAAAAGGCAGTATTTTCAAAGGGCAGGTTGTCATGCCGACAAAAAACTTCTCCGCAAGTTATTTTGGCGGCATTAGAATTGTTTCATTTTCACGTCCCATTCCGAGCCTCTTGGCTTCGGTCTCGATTGTCTTGGGATCGTTTTTCAAATTATAAATCTCTTGTTTAATCAACACATTTTGATTGGTTAGCTGTTCAATCTCAAGGTTCAGATTTTGATTTTGCTCAATTTCCGTATTCAGCTCCGAAAAAGCCCGGAAATTAACGGTTAAGCAAATCATAAAGGTAGTAAATACCACGACTGCAAAAACAAACCATTGTGGAGTTGCGCTTTCACGATTCGATTTCATCCGTGTTTTGCTTCTTGGGCGTAATCTCGGCGTAGTCACCGCACTACTATTCTCCCAATAAATACTGGCGACCTTGCTCAAGCAGCACCTCCAAAACTTCTTTTTCCTCGGCTTCGGCGTAAATCCGCACCATCGGCTCGGTTCCCGAAGGACGCATCAGCATCCAACTTCCATCCTCAAAGGTGAACTTTACTCCATCCATCCGATTTATATTTTCAATTTTTTTGCCACCGATCTCGGTTGGCTCTTGCGCGAGTCTTTCTTTCAAACTGGCCGCAACTTCTTGTGTCAATTTGACACCAATCCTGCCTGATTCAAGGTTTCCGACCTTTTCGATCAACTCTTTCAATTGCTGGGTCAAACTCTGACCGCGGGCGGCAACTGCTTCGGCAGCTAAAAGACAAGCTAAAATACCGTCCTTTTCCGGGTAATGACCTCTGATCGAAAGACCGGCGGACTCCTCTCCGCCCAAAATAATCTCGTCTTTATTTATCAATTCACCGATGAATTTGAAACCGACCGGGGTTTCGTAAAGTTTTAATCCACGCAATTTAGCAACTCTGTCAACCAAGTGCGAAGTCGCTACTGAGCGGGCTACCCCAAGCGTCCAACCTCGGCTTTCCGCTAAATAATCAACCAGAATCGGAATTAACTGATTAGGCTGAATAAACTCTCCGTTGCTGTCAATTACACCAAATCTATCGGCATCGCCATCGGTTGCTAATCCTAAAATGCAACCATTTTTCAAAACCGTTTCCCGAAGTTCGCCCGTTTGTTTTTCACTCGGTTCAGGTGATCGTCCACCAAAATTAACATCCCGCCAGTCATGCAGCGTTTCGACTTCTAAACCATTGTCGCGCAATATCTTATCTAAATAACCGCGACCTGTTCCCCACACCGGGTCATACGCATATTTGCCGCCGTTGTGGGCAATTAGGTCGAGCCGAATCTTAATTTTCAAATCTTCTAAATATGCGGGGCGAGCATCAAAACTTTCAATCGTTCCACCTTCACGATCAGCCACACTGGGCACGTTTCGAATTATTTCTTCAATCCGCTCAGTAATTTCCGGTAAAGCAGGCGCTCCATCCGAACTCGAAAACTTAATTCCCTGATACTCCGGCGGATTATGGGAAGCAGTGAAATTCATGGCACCACTTGCTTTTTCCGTCCGTATCGCGTGCGAAATAGTCGGAGTCGGAGTCGGATGATCGCAAAGCAACACTCGAAAACCTTTTTGTTGAGCGATCCGGGCGGCCACGTCGGAGAACTTTTCCCCCATGAACCGCGAATCGTGTCCAATTATTAAGGTCTGCGTGACCGCTCCATTCTTTTCTGTCAAATAACTACAAATTGCTTCGGTCACGATTTGGACGTTTTTGAAAGTAAAATCGTCAGCAATAATTGCTCTCCAGCCTGACGTTCCAAATCGAATGTTCATAATAGAATTTGGGGACTCTATAAATTCAAACTTTGTTGCTAATTTTTTCTGTGGTTTTGAGCCCTGCTGTTCGGTTACTTCTAGCTCAATCGTGAGACAAAATTTAGCATAACAAATATAAACTTGTAAAGAGTTTTTTTACTCACGCTAAACCTTCTCTTTTCAGTCTTTTACAGCAATCTCCTAACGTATTCGTTAAAGTAACTGCTTAAAGGTGAACGACAGGTGAATGAAAATCCACTAAACTAACAAAAACCAGTAAATATCAATAATTTCAATATTTATAATCATTCAAATTTTCCACATCTGTGAAAAACGATTAAGCAGTAGTTTAATTCACCCAAAAGATTTTTTCGACAAATCTAATCGGGCTGACAATTTTGACACCAAATCTGTGTCATTTTGCGATTTATTAACCAATATCAGCTTATGTGTATTATTTTGCTACACAAATAAAATTTTGTCAAATCCAAAAATAATTTCTTATTCTGTTGCAAACATAACACTTAATCAGGCTAAGGAGGAATGGCACGCCGATTGCTATGTAATATTAAAGAAAAAAGAGGTAATCTTTCCGCATTATTATTCAAACATTGCAATTTATCTCGAAATTAGCAGTCAAAGGCTCGGAAAAGAAGACTGTTTAAGCATCGGAAAGATCTCTAAATTATTGAACCGACACGGTTTTATTGGAGAAGAAAATAAATTATATGAGACCAGTTAAGCACTTTGAGAAAGGATTGACCTATATTGCCAGTGGATTATTCAATGCGGTTAAAAGCGTCAATCAATTCAAACCGAATCCATCTTTTACCCCGAAATGGGCAGACAAACCGATATTGAAATCTTGGGAAAAAACCAAACCAACGCTTGGCTTCCCGCGTAAAACCGATTCGCTTTGTCCAAACTGTGTGATTGAAGCGCGCGAAGAAATTTTGAGCGGACAACGCGAAGTTTCGACCCTGATTAACGAAAACGTCGGAGAAATCAAAGCCGAAATTATTGAGCGCAACGGTGAAGTTTGGATGGTTAAAGAATGTCCGAAGCATGGCCGAATCGAAGATTTAATGGCGATTGATTCAAAGTTTTTGCAGCATATCGAAACTCTCTTTCCGGGACGCGATATGCAGTCGCACAACGACGAAAAATTGCATAACCATGGAACTTCGACTATTAAGTATGGTCGCGGAGCAGTTTTGACGGTTGATTTGACCAATCGCTGTAATATGATGTGCGATCCTTGCTTTATGGACGCGAACCAGGTCGGATTCGTCCACGAGCTTTCGATGGAAGATGTTCAGGAAATTCTGGATAACGCGATTTCGATCAAACCACGCCGCCAGATGTCAGTTCAGTTTTCGGGCGGTGAGCCAACCCTTTCTCCATACTTTTTAGAAGCGGTTCGCTATTCCCGGAAAGTTGGTTACAACTCGGTCCAGGCCGCCACTAACGGAATCGAATTTGCCAAATCGAAAGAATTTTGTCGCGAAGCGGCCGAAGCAGGTTTGAGATTTGTTTATTTGCAATTTGACGGAATCGGTAATGATGCCAACTCGCATCGCCAAATCGGCAACTTGTTTGATGTTAAACTAAGAGCCATCAACAACTTGCACGAAGCGGGTGTGGATATTATTTTGGTCACAACCCTGGTTAATGGCGTGAATAATGACCAGGTTGGAACTATTATCCGTTTTGCTTTGGAAAACCCGAAGAAAATTTCGTTTATCGCTTTCCAACCAGTTTCATTCACCGGACGCGATGAGCATATTACCGAGCAACGCCGTCTGCAGCAACGCTACACCTTGTCGCATCTGGCGCTGGATGTCCAAAAACAAGTTGGAATTACTGAACCAACCCGCGATTGGTTCCCGCTTTCGCTGATGGGAGCATTTGCTGACTTTGCTGATGTGGTTCACGGCCCCGAAGCCGAGTGGGGACAGGTTTCCTGCGGATGCCATCCGAACTGCGGTGTCGGAACGGCCGTCATGGTCAACAAAGAAACGGGCGATATGGCTCCGGTTCCCCAATTTTTGTCAATTCAAGGTTTGGTTAAAGATATGCAGCATATCACTGACACCAACCGCGGCAAATGGTTTTCAAATATTATGATGGGCTTGGCGTTGTTGAAAAATTACAATCCCTACGGCGCACCTGATAGTTTGACACTTGGCGGAATCTTGAAAAAATTTGATAAATCATTTGGGTTGTCAGGCAAGAATTACGGAAAAGTTGACGGTTCGCGGACGATGGAAGACATCGAAAAACGTCGTCAGGATCCCTGGAACTTCCTGTTTATCGCCGGAATGTGGTTCCAAGATTTGTTCAACTACGATTTCCGACGCACCGAAATGTGCATCATTCCTTACGGCACCCAGGAAGGCGAGATTTCCTTCTGCGCTTACAACACCGGAATCGGCTGGAGAAACATCATTGAACATATGCACCAAAATGCAACCGTGGCTCAATGGTATAAAGAACACGGTCGTCACGAAGTATTTGCCAAAGGTAAAGAAGTCGCGCTCGGTGATGCTTCGCACAACTTAGTTTTGAACGAAGTTGACCTTTCGCGTCCAGACAAACCGGAAATGGAAGGACCGAAAACCGCAGCCGAAGAAATGCAGATGATGAAGAAACTCTATCAACAAATGGTGATGGAGAAAAATCAGATCAAGGGCGAAAAAATGGTTCAAATCGGCGGCATTAAACGCGAAAAGAAAGCAAAGGCAGCCGAAGCCTAATTCGGAAAGTTAACTTAAAAACACAAAAAAAGTCTTGCGAGAAATCGCAGGGCTTTTTAATTTTAGGCAGGTGTTCCCTTGCTTAACGAGCCCCGTACTGTTTTAGCAAGTCAATCAACTCCTGATTACCCGATGCCGCTTCTAGAGCCGTCCTGGGGTACGGGAAAACGAGAGTATTAGGGTTTGCACCTTTCTCCAGCAGCGCCCTCACGATCTCTATGGACGGGATCGCTTCATACAGGCAAGGGATGCTCGAGTTTCCCCAAACAGCATTCTCGGAATATTCAGCATTCGGGTCTGCGCCACCTGCCAGGAGAAGTTCAACCAACTCTTTGTTTCGCATTTTACAGGCAACATAGAGCACAGCTTCACAAGTGTCATAAGTCCTGCTGTCGCCTTCACGGTGTATGTAGTTTGCCGAAGCTCCGTTCTCAAGTGCCTCGGATGCGACACTTAGATCATTTTGCTCTACCGCCTGATAAAGCCGTTCATCAACTTCACTCATTATGACAATTCTCCCCCGCGCCTCACGTCCATTGATTTGTCGGACGGCGCGTTTGCTTTCGACTTCGTCCTGCAATTCAATCTTTTGGAAAATAAACATACACAAAACTGTGTTCTGGAACATATATACTCTCTGGAAAGGGCGATTCGTCCAATGTAAGAATCCAATGCGGCTCGTAAATCCTATCAGGCATGCCGTTTTCAACCAGCCGATATGTAATTTCTTTGGTTGAGTTGCTTTCAGTTGGAGTGAAGCCTTTGAAAACACGACCTTCGCCGATCGCCGGCGATTCAAGATATGTCAGTTTCAAAGTGTTTGGTGCACTAATTTCAAACTTAAAATCAATGCATGCGAAGATTGTTTGACCTCGACTGGAAAGACAATCAGAAATGCCCTCGCTTTTCAGTCTAAGCCAATTCCTGCTTTCCCAATCGCGATAACACATCGCATCTTCCCACTCAGGCGGAGCCGTCAAAGTCTTAAAATCATTTCTCTCATTCATAAGCAAATTTTAGCATTCAACAAAATAGCCGTCAAACTTTGTATTTACAACGACTTGCATTCCGTATAGTTAATACAAGTTGCCAGTTACGAAGACTTTTGCGTATTTCGTAAGCATAATTTCTTAATCGTCATTAGCCCGCAACTTGGGTTAATTAATTTAACGGAATTAAACGCGAAAAGAAGGAAAAAGGCGATTGAAGCAAAAGCATAAATCTGAGCCAAATAATTCAACCAAAAAAATCTGCGAGTCTTGATTGATCGGCAGAGTTTTTTATTTTTGGAGAGCCAATAGAGGATTACATTTTGGCGCAAAGCCTTGTGAAAAAATGAATTCGCAAGGCTTTTAATTTGTAACTTCTGCCAAATGAGATTAGCTCTCATTCGTAATTCGTAATTGATAATTCGTAATTCTCAAGCTATCGCATTTTATAGCGGTCGAGTTTCATATAAAGTCCACGGCGAGTTAGATTTAGTTCTTTGGCGACTCTCGAAATATTATGATTATGACGACTTAGTGAATCGGTAATTATTTGAGTTTCGAGGGCGGAAACGGCTTCTTCGAGCGTCACCCCATCGGTTTGAATATTGACGGCCCCGCCGGTGAGACCAATCGCTTTGACGGTATTGGAACCGTTCGACGAAACTGAATCATCCTCCGGTTTGATGTCAGTCGAAAGATGTCGGGGCGTAATCCGGTCGCCGTCATCAGCCCGGGCGACGATCCGCTGAACTTCGTTGCAAAGTTGCCGGACATTTCCCTGCCAATTAAACGCAATCAGCAAATCCAGAGCTTCGGACGACATGGCCAAATCCCGGCGGCCGAACTTTGCCGAATAATGATTTAAGAAATAATCAACCAGCGGCGGAATTTCCGAACGGCGATCGCGGAGCGGCGGAATTTTCAGACGAATGACATTTAAGCGATAATATAGATCTTCGCGGAAAAGCCCTTTCAGAACCATTTCCTCGAGCCGCATATTGGTGGCGGCAATGATTCGCACATCCACTTTTTTCGGGGATTTTTCGCCGAGCGGCTGGACCTCGCCTTCTTGCAGAAAGCGCAAAATTTTCGGCTGGACATCGAGCGGCAAATCGCCGATCTCATCCAAAAAGAGCGTTCCGCCGTCTGCCGAGCGAATCATGCCTTCGGAATCATTGACGGCTCCGGTAAATGATCCTTTTTTATAGCCGAAAAGATGACCTTCGGTTAATTCTTTCGGGACGGCGGTACAATTAAAAGGCACAAAAACCTTATCTTTCCGAATTGAAACATGATGAATGGCGCGGGCGATCAATTCTTTGCCCGTCCCTGATTCGCCCGTCACCAGGACGGTGATGTCCGAATTACGAATTTTTAGGATCTCATCCACAATTTCGTTCATCCACAATTTCGTTCATCGGCGGGCTCGAATGAATAAAACCGGGCATCAAACTATGTGTCGCAAACGGACTCGAATCATTCGGAAGCGGTCGGTCTTTGCTGATTTCGCGCAAGGCGCAAACCTCCATGCCGAGTTCAACCACCTGCAACAGCGGTTGAATCGGGGAGCCGTCCAATAGATTGGTGCCGGTCGCCGGGGAAATCATCAGGAGCGCCGGTGCTGCATTCGGCGCCCGAAGTTGAATCACACTCAGATTCTTTTCCCGGCAAAAGGTTTCGACGTCGTTTTTGCTCAGGGCATCGTTTAGCTTGCTCATCAATTCCGCGCTTTCGGTCGGGACAAACCCGTCAATGATCCAGGGTTGAAATTGGCGTCCGTCTCTCAGTTCGGCCAATAAAGTTTTCTTTGATTTGCTGTTTTCGCGGAGAATTTTGACCAATTCCCGAAAAAGCAGTTCACGCGATGAAACCGCCTCGACCAACCGTAGCATCAGCAATTGCAAACTGAGGGCCTGCTCACGTTTGATGACAACCTCTTTTTTATTGACTTTAAGCAAGATTTCTTCGGCTAACTTAAATCTGTGCGAAGCACCCAGTTTGCTGAAAATTTCCGCCGCTTGCTCTAAACTTTTGATGGCCAGATCGGGTTGTTTGTTAATGAAATGCTTGCCGATCTCGTAGCTGATGAGTGCCGAATGATAACTGTCGCCCGCCATTTCAAATATCGAAAGGCTTCGATTCAAATGGTGAAGCGTCATTTCGTGATCCTGCGCGGAAATAGCCATCAGGGCGCGGATGCGGGCCGCAAACCCCGCCGTCAGATAATTGACCGAATCTCCAGCGGTCTCAATCCTCTGCAAAATTTCTTCGGCTCGGGCTAATTTGCGCTTTTTGAGCAGCGCCTCCGCCATAATCAATTCGGCTAATTCGGAAAAATATTTCTCTTTGGTTTGCCGCCCGCCTTCAAGCACTTTTTCAGCCTGTAAAATTGCGGCATCGGCTTCGCCCTGAGCCAGTAAACAGCGGGCTAAATGATAAAAAACCGGAAGGCGATACCATTGTTTTTTCGCAATCGCGGTAAAATCGAGCGCTTTGGTTAAAATCTTTTCGGCTTCTTCGTTATCGCCCCGCAAAAACTCGTATTCCCCCAATGCGGCCAGAATCACCACTAAATACGGATGATTCGTTTCAAAAGCCAGATCGAGAGCCTGATTAAGAGTTTCACTGCTTTTTTTCCAATTTCCGTTTAGACGTAAACTAATGCCAAACTGATGAAGCGCAACCACCAGTTCAAATTTTTGCGCGACTTTTTCAAACAGCCCGATACTCTTTTTGGCAAAATCCAGACTATCCTGCCAACGCGCTAAAGCCGCGAGACTGGCGGACATTCCGAGATAAATTTTCCCCAGTAAAAACGGGACCGGGCGCTCACCGACCAGTTGCAGCGCTTGCTGAAAATTGTCTAAAGCTATTTGATGCTTTCCTTCGCGCTGATAGGTAGTGGCAATAATTCGATAAGTTTCGGCAAAACTCTGCCGGTCGCCCAAATCTCGGGCCATTTTCAGCGCGTTATCGGCGTAGTTACGCGCAATCGGATAATCATAAAGTTGCCGGTAGACACGCGAAAAGGCTAAGTATATTTTGATCAAAAGATAGGTAAATTCACGGTCTTCGGCAATTTGCAGCCCCGTCTTGAGCAGTTCCAACGCTCTGGTTGAATTGTTTAGATTTGCATACGCCACACCTAGCTGAGTTAGGATCGAGGACTCGGTTTCTTCATTTAACGCCTCTCGGACCTCAATACCTTCAAAAGGCCGGATGGCTTTCAGAGAGTCTTCGAAAAAGCCCTGCATTTCCAAGGCAACCGACAGAAGTTGATTTATTTGGGCTTGCGTATCAATCGAATGTTGATAATTTTCGAGAATCTCAAAACATCGCTCTTCGGCCTCAATGGCAAATCCTTCATTTAATTTGCTTTGGACTTCGGCTAAAAACTTAGCAAGTCGGGTCTGATCGAGCGTTTTGCCGTGCGAGACACGGTCAAAGGGTGATACTCCCAGTAAATGAGCATTTTTTGAGAGAGAATTCTCGCCATTTGGTAATAACCCTTTTTTCATATTGCGGTAAAATAACAAAACAACTAATCGAAACTATTTTTCAATATTTGCATATAAAAGTAACAAGTCACAATACAAACGGGCGGGAGTATATTAAATATGCGGTCAATCTAGCAGACTTTTGCCCCGGTGTCTATGATTTTCCGTCAAAATATGACATTCTTTTAGACAAAATTAATGCTCGATGCTAAAAAATATGAAAGCAGAAGAAAAACGTCTGACCGAAGCAAGTGCCAAGATAAATGATTGGAAGCGTTGGGGTTGTTACCTCAGCGAGCGAGCCTGGGGAACTGTCCGCGAAGATTATTCGCCAAATGGCGCCGCCTGGGACTATTTCCCATTTGAACACGCCAATAAACGCACATTTCGTTGGAATGAAGATGGTATTGCCGGAATATGCGACCGTAAACAACGGATTTGCTTTAGTTTAGCTCTTTGGAACGAAAACGATGCGCTCCTCAAGGAACGTCTTTTCGGGCTGGCCGGGCCGCAGGGAAATCACGGCGAAGATGTCAAAGAGTATTACTATTATCTCGACTCAACCCCGACTCATTCGTATCTGAAATATCTCTACAAATATCCACAGGCTGAATTCCCGTACGAACAATTGAAGCGCGAAAATGCGGCTCGTTCAAAAACTGAGCCGGAAT
>JANOEF010000007.1:0-9745 GCA_031413075.1 Acidobacteriota bacterium
CAATTTTTATCACCAATTAAACTCAACCAAATCGTAGCTTTTTGTTCGATATTTCAATATAATTTCAGTATTTGAAATTTACCTTTTTCGTTTTAGCCGATGCGACAAAGCCGTTTAATAAAACAAATTACAATTTTGCTGTGTTTCGTCTCATTGTCTGTGAGCAATCCGAATAAATGTTTTGGCCGAAACTCTGCCGGAGAAAATGCAAAGACTCCTGACGGTCAAAGCCGGTTTTTCAGTTTTTAACCCTTTTGAATATGCTAAATAAATGAGCGCAGAAAAAATTAAGCACCAATGCAAAATTAACAATGGAAAATGTAGAAAACCCCAAAAACCCACTTTGCTCAAGCATTTATCAGTATTTCTTTATTTTCGATAGGCCGCATTTTTTGCTTACCTGCTTATTTGTATTTTTGCATTAGTTAGTTAATAATCACTAAGTCAATTTTATCAATCAAAATGCTGGCAATAAATCAAATTTTGCAAGGGCGTTATCGAATCACCCGTCAACTCGGTGCAGGCGGGATGGGGGCGGTTTATGAAGCGATTGACGAAAGATTTGGCGAACCGATTGCCCTCAAAGAAATAATTATTGATTTGGTGGATGAAAAGCAGAAAGAAATAGTCAGCAAGGCTTTCGAGCGTGAAGCCAAAACCTTAGCCAAAGCCAAACACGAAGCCGTTCCATATGTGCGTGATTATTTTTTTGAACTTGATCGGCAGTTTTTGGTGATGGAACTGGTCGAAGGCAAAGATTTATCGGAAATGCTGAAAAGTCGCGGGAAGCCGTTTCCGTTAGAAGAAGTTCTGAAATGGATGGATCAACTACTTGATGCGATTGATTATCTGCACAATCTCAAACCGCCGATTATTCACCGCGATATAAAGCCGCAAAATCTGAAACTGGGTGTCCGCCGCCGGATTAAACTGCTTGATTTTGGGATTGCCCGTAGTAGTGATAAATCTTCGGCAACTTTGACCAAACAAACTTTTATCGGTGCAACTCTCAACTATTCACCGATTGAGCAGATTTTGCGGGTGATTGACCAGACATTTCGGGAATTTATTATCCTCAAACATAAGGAAAAAGCCGAAGCGGTTTTGCTTCAGGACACGGATGGCAGATGCGATATTTACTCGCTCGGCGGAACTTTTTATCATCTGTTGACCAATCAAGTTCCGGTTGACGCAACCAAAAGAACTCTGGACATTTGGGAAGGCAAATCTGACCCATTGCCGCATCCTTCACAATTAAATCCGAATATTCCGCCCGCCATTTCCGCCTGTCTGCTGAAAGCAATGGCAGTCGAAAGCGATAAACGATATTCTTCGGCAATCGAGATGCAGGAAGCCTTGAAAGGCGCAACTGCCGAGACTAAAATGGCGGATTTACTCGTAAATTATCAGGAAAATATTACCCGAGCTGAAACATTGCCAATAATTACCAAAGATGATTTAAGAATTGAAATGCTGACTAAACCTCTGATAGGATTTCAACCTGCTCCGACTTATCCTGTCGAAATTCCTGTTTCCGACACCCAGCCGCCAAACCCAAACTCAGGTTTTATGCAAATAGCCGAGACAATACCTTCGGGAAATCTTTCCAGCTCAGATATAACCAGCGGTTCGTATTTAGTTGGAATTTTACCCGATGAAAAAAAGACTTCGCCCCCAATTGCACCCATAATTGTCAAACCGATTGAGGAAGAAAAAAGTAAAAATAAAAAGATGTTTTGGGTAATTCCGGCGGCTTTAATTAGTTTTTTGGCAGTTGGCGGACTTGGCGGATTAGCCTGGATTTTTATTCCGCCAAGTCCGGCTGTTTCAAACAAACAAGTTTCAAATGTCAGTATTTCTACGCCGACCGTGACACCTTCGACAGTTACGCCAACCGTGACGCCAATAACTACCCCAAGCGAGACACCTGCAAATGAGCCGACACCTATACCAAAATCAAGAAAACAGGAAACAAATCCAGTGGTTGCCGTGACACCAAACAAAACGCCAAAACCGACAACCATCACACCAAATAAGACTCCCAAGCCAAAACCTCAGCAAGACCCGAATTGTGTATTCACTAATAGCTGTAAATAAAACCTTTTGTGTTTTGTAGAAATTACGATAAGATTTTGAAAAAAAATCAAACGAAATATCAGGATTCAAAAAATGAACAAATATCGCAAAACTTTACTTATTTTGGTTTTAGGCGTGATTATTACAACCGCAACGCAACAAGGTTGATAAAACTATGGCAACTGATAAAGAATTCGTGAACTTCGTCCTCGACCAACTAGAACTCGCGGGTGACATTACCGCCAAATCAATGTTTGGGGAATACTCGCTTTATTCGGGTGGAAAATTGTTTGCAATGTTGGCTGACAACCGTTTCTTGATAAAACCGACCGAATCCGGCAGCGCGTTTATCAAAGATCCAGTTGAAGCCTTGCCGTATCCGGGAGCGAAGCCGTGTTTTTTGATCGAGAATTTTGACGACCGTGAATGGCTCGCTGAATTGGTTCGAATAACGGTTGAAGAATTGCCAATGCCGAAGCCTAAAAAGAAAAAGATCAAGAAATAGAACGATATGGAACTAAAACCTATCGAATTGAATATTGATAAATCGCAGGATTGGATATTTTGTGGTGAGAAACAATCAAATTGTCGGCTCGTGCGGCTTCACGGAAAAACCGACTGCCGGAAAGATTGAAATCGCGTATCGGACGTTCAAAGAATTTGAAGGGCAAGGAATTGCATCATTTTCGTGCAAAACGCTCGTTGATATTTCTCGAAAAACGTTTAGATGGAGTTTTAAACTATGATAAATTTTCGTAAAATCTTCGTTCTATCAATAACTTTCGGGCTTTTAACTTCAATTTGGCATCTGCCAATTGCTGAAGCCCAAACCAAACCGTTGACTTATCCCGAAATTATTACGGCTTTGAATACCAAAGTCCCGAACAGCGCATTCAAAAATAAAACTGCGTTAATTGATTTTCTAATTATCCAAGTCAAAACACGGAAAGTAGAAAAGGCATTATCATCGGAAATGGAAAGTGTTTTAAGGCAAAGCGGTGCAACTGATGAATTGATTTCAGCTATTAAAGCTAATTCGTCTAATTCGTCAAAACCCGTTCAATCTCAACCTTCCGTTAAAAATTATTCTGAAATGTCGGAAAGCGAGAAAAACCAATTTATCGAAGACAAAGCCAATGAATTTTTAGATAAATTTGGGCGCACAGAAGCAGATAAAATTTCGGTTGAAGGTCTTAATCTGATCAAAAGATCTATTGAAAGTTATGTCAAAAGGCTTTCGGCGGATGAAAAAAGTTTCAAGCCCGGAAATGATAATGGGATGGTCAGCAAAAATAGTTGTAATTATGGACGAGGAAATCTGGCAGATATTCTCAGACGCGGCAGCACGCATACTCCAAGTATCGCTGAATCTTTTGTAGGCAACGGGGTTCAGCCCGAAATTGGAATTTACACAGCGTTTAATGAATCGGAATTTTGCCCTTGTATTCAGTCCGGGACCGGCCCCTTGGGAATGTTCCAATTGACATATTTCACTGCCGCCAACTTTGGCATAAATGCAGTTAAAGGCGCAACCCCGAATAGTCCCGATGATCGTTGCAACCCGAAAGCCGCCGCCCGAGGCTCTGCCAAATATTTTAAGTTGTTGGCTGATAGATTTTACGGAAGCGGTGTCAATGGAATACTTTTTTCCGTTGCTGCCTTTAATGCAGGTGAAGGTCTAACCAATGCAAATATCAGAAAAGTCAAGGAACTTACAAATGACAAACAGAATGTCACGTTTTGGGATTTGGTGGAAAATAAAACTAATCTTAGCAAACAGTTTCAAGCGGAAAACTATCTGTATGTTCCCAAATTTTTAGCGGCGGCAATCATTGGCGAAAACCCGGCATCCTTTGGAATTGTCGAATTTCAACCGCTTTCAACTCTAGGTGAAGGGCTACCGTCAAACCCGATCGGTCAGAAACAAACTTCTGCCTTGGATGAAGAAAAGGAGCTTTGGAGAAAGCAAAGAGATAAAGCCCTTGAACCAAGAGATGAGCCAACCGGCTTAGACATCGAAGGGTTAATTATTCCTGAAGAATTGGCCAATTATGATAAGCAAACCAAAGCACTTGAGGAGATGAAAAAACAAGGTTATCTTCCGCCGATGGATTTCTTTGATTTAGCAGAACGAAGCCTCAATAAAGAGTTGGTGGAACTTCCATTGGCAACCGAAACATATTTTTTAGATGTTGGCGGAAGCGCGACCAATTCCGTCTTGACCAAATTTAGTTTTCAGGGAGGAGCAACTGTTCCACCGCCAAATTCTTCCAGCTACAGAAAAATGCAGGAATTTGTCAATAGTTTGAGCGGGCAAAAGTATGAATTAAATAACCCGAACGACCGAAAACAAATCCGGATCCGTTTGCTCAGAATGATCAGCCCGAAAGCAAAAGCGGTCATCGAAGAAATCGCCCAAAAATATCAGGCAAAATTTGGTCGCCCTTTGCGGGTTACTTCTTTGGTTCGCTCAATTGATTACCAGATCGGTTTAAGCGGATCTAATGCCAACGCATTTTTGGTCAAACCGGATGGAGCTATTCCGTCGCATTGCTCAGGATTGGCTTTTGACCTTGGCTATAAACAAATGACTGCCGAAGAACAGAATTTTGTTGCCGGAATCATCGCTGAAATGGAAAGAAACGGGAAAGTTGATGGAGTTCGGGAAAGCGGGACTAATGCGGCACTTCACGTTTTTGTTTTTTAACTGATTGGGGAAAATAGGAAAATCATGAAGAACTTATCCAAAATTTTATTCATTACAAGTTTTTTAGCAATAGTCTGTTTAGCCACTTTGACTTGGAATTGGCAAACTGCAACGGCTCAAACCAAACCGTTGACTTATCCCGACATTGTTACAGCGTTGAACGCCAAATTGCCCGCCCAATTTAAAAGCAAAAGTCAATTTATTACTTGGCTCATCAGCCAAATTAAAGAGCGTAAGATTGATAAACCTTTGAACGAAAGCCGCGAAGAAGATTTACGGCAAGCCGGAGCAACTGATGAACTGATTGAGGCAATTCGTCAAAACTCGCCACCAATACCAAAACCTAAGCCAACCGCAACTACTGTTTCTACACCATTACCAACGCCAAAACCAACTCCTAAACCTGATGCCACGTTTTATATCAAACAAGGTAATGACTTACGCGACAAAGGTAGTTATGAACTTTCTTTTAAGGAATATAACAAGGCAATTGAATTAGATTTGCAGAATGCAGATGCTTTTTTGAGTCGTGGAATGGCTTATCACTATTGGGGTGATGTTGACCAAGCCTTTAGCGACTACCGAACGGCGATTAGATTAAGGCCGGAATTAGGCTCGGAAGACAGAATGAAATGTTTGCTGTACTCGAAAGAATCTAGTAAACCAGAAACCGGAATCGAGGTTTGCACAATGCTTATAATGTCTCAACCTGATTTTAGTCTGGCTTATAATATTCGCGGACTAGCTAAATTGAATAAAAATGATTTTAGTGAATCTTTGGCGGATCTTAAAAAGGCAATCACCCTTAATTCCGAGTTTCCCATGGCTTATTCAAATCAAGGTCTTTTGGAGTTAACTATTGCTTCATTTGGATTTGGATTATACAAAGTTGATTATGAACGTGGATTAACTAGTATGGGTAAAGCATTAGAATTAAATCCAAAATTTGCAGAGGCTTATCTGGTTCGTGGAAAATTATATGAAAAGAAAGACGAATTTGAAAAATCAATTGCGGATATTAATAAATATTTTGAATTAAGTCCAAGAGCATTAGCTAATTGTCGAAGATGTTACCCGATAAGTTATGATGATTATCTTAAAAAGTTTGGCTCAAAAACCGAAAAATCTGAATATTCTCAAAGATTAAAAATGATCTTAAGTTTTTTTGACAATTTAATTCAGCGTAATCCGGAAAGTGTTTATAATTACTTGGGACGAAATGAAGCAATCTCGGGTTTTTCTAATTTTGATTATAATCTCAGCAAAAATTTGGAAAAGAAAAATGTAGAGGAAATCATAAAGTACTCAAAACCTCAGAATGCTCAGGAGTATTTTGTCCGTGCCAGCCTGACTGCAGGTCCCGATATTAAAGATGCTAAATCAATAAGCGACTTGGATAAAGCAATTAGTCTGGACAAAGAATTTGCATCTGCCTATTTGCTTCGTGGAATGGAGAAAAGAGATGATTTTGACGTTGCAATAAAAGATATAGATGAGGCGTTGCGTCTTTATCCGGGATTTATCAATGACTACTTCTATTATGCAGTTTACCGTGATCAAGCAGCCAGATTATATAAACAGAAACAATATGAAAAGGCATTGGTTATTACGACGAAACTGATCGAAACACCGATATCTACCGATATATATTTTTTAAGGGAAATTTTGGAGGCGCGTGCCAACTTATATGAAAAACTGGGGCGTAAAGACCTGGCGCAGGCGGATAGAGAAAGAGCTAAAAAACTAAAGTAGATTTATTTCACCGGGAAATCTAAAAAAGTAACGCTAAATTTATGAAAAGACTAACTGAAATGTTCTTCGTTTTAGGTTTTTTAAGACTAACAACCGACTAAAGTTGAGAATCAATGAATTTGCACCGTAAGTCGTTGATTCTATTAGAGCCAAATATGCTTTTGCAAAAGTGCCCCCCCACTCGTTGGATTGCCTTTGATTCCTGACATTAAGTTGGAAACAGCGAGGGTTGCAGGCTTTCGCCGGCGTTCTCTTTGCGCCAACTTCGGTTCGTACTGCGGAGCAGTTCGTTGACATCCAGAAGGCTCACGAGGTTTATCCGCACCAGCGTGGCGACGATTGAGAACGCCTTTTTGATCGCAGCTTTATTCTGCAATACCGTCAATAAAAGTTGGGCGATTAACGTGCACCAGACCTGTGTCCGGGTCGCGTTTTCATTTTCGCCGTAAAAATAATGTAGTTGAAAATTCTGCTTCATTTTCTTGAATAAAAGTTCGATGCCCCACCGTTTTTTGTAGATCAGCGCGATTTCTTCCGCCGTGATCTCCATATTATAAAGCAACATTTACTCCATCCTGGATAGTTTGGACAAGAGGCATATTCGGAATGCAGGTCAGAATTATAAACTTTGCCGATATTAAACAGATTTATCAGCATACTGTCAGCGCCAACGGTTTTGAACAAACTAATTTGGTTATTCGCACAAATGACGGCAAAAAAACAAATATGAATTTCTACCGCAATGAAGAGTTGATAGACACCATAATGAGGCGGATTCAACAAACTACGCCTTCAGTTAAAATTGGTTATGACGGTTGGCTTTAGAGTGGGGACTTGTTTCCTTCGAAAAAAATTGCGCCTAAATTCGACCAATGCGGCATCATTGAAATATCGAACAAAAAGTTTTGATGCTCTTAACCAAATCATAGCTTTTCGTTCGATATTTCAATATAATTTCAGTATTAGAAATTTACCTTTTTCGTTTTAGCCGATGCGACAAAGCCTTTTATTAAAACAAATTACCATTTCGCTATGCCTCGTCTTAGTTTTTTTGACCGATCCAAATAAATGTTTGGCCGAAACTCTGCCGGAAAAAATGCAAAAACTCTTGTCGGTCAAAGCCGGCTTTGGCGAAGAAGAATTAAAAACCTTTTATCAAGGCCAAATGCTGGCCAAATTATTGTCCGTCAAGGATGAACGTGAGGTCGCCGTCTGCGGAATAACCAATATCAAAGCCCCGCTCGATGTCGTGCTCAAAGCGTTCCAGGACACCCTGTCACGCCAAAATAAAAGCTCAGTTATGAGCCTGGGTGATTTTAGCCAGGAACCTGTGATCAAAGACTTCCAGACCTTAAATTTGGAAAAAGGAGATATTGAAAACCTCAAAAATTGTCGGGTTGGCAACTGTGATTTACGATTATCGGCTCAAATGATCGAGCGTTTTCAAAAAGAAGTAGATTGGAACGCCGCCGATTATTCCGCTCAAGCCAATCTTTTATTCCGTCAGATACTTTTGGATTACCTGCAAAACTATCTGACCAATGGCAACCAGGCTCTCATTGATTATAACCACCAAAGAAATTCTATCAGTTTGTCCAAGGAATATGATTCGCTCCTCGAAAATCTGTTGTGGCTGGATGAATTTGCCCCCGAATTTTCGGAATACTTAAAGAATTTTCCCCGTTCCGAATTATCAGACATCAGGAAATCTCTGACCTGGACCAAGATTAAATTTGGTCTCAAACCGGTCGTCGTCATTACTCAGACGATTACTTATAAAACCGAAAAAGATGGTGTTTCTCAGATTTTATCGGTTTCCAAACAGATTTATGCGAGCCGTTATTTTGACGCTTCGCTCGGATTAACGGCCTTGATAAAGTTTTCTGATAGCAATTCTTACTTGTTTTATACCAACCATTCCCGCTCTTCGAGTTTGGGCGGAATGCTGAGCGGTTTCAAACGGAATATTGTTGAGCAAGAGGCAATAGATAAGATTAAACCGCTCTTGCAGAATACAAAATCGTTTGCCGAAGCCAATTTAAAGAATTCATCGGAAACAAACGGTTCGACTGATAATCAAGATTTTACGATTTGGGGTTTTCTGCAAAATTATTGGGTTTGGATGATTTGCGTGATGCTGGCGCTGATCGGTTTGTTCTGGTTTGGAAAAAATAGACTTAAGCCATAACTTACATTTTATTTTATGATCATTGCAACAAGTTTTGCGACAAATTGAAAATTAAGAAAAGCTGGCAAATAATTGAGTAACGTTGGTTTGGGGGTTTTCTTCATTATCCATTGTCCATTGTTAATTGTGCATTGTTGCTTAATTGCCGCTCCGCCTAGCGTTTCCAATAGTGACTGATTTTCATATCCAGCAACGGATACGGCACATATTCGACATTTCGCTGATTATCACGCAAAACATCAACCATCCGCATCCCCCCGACCGAATTACGGGTATGGACGATAATAGTCGCCGCATTCTGCAAATGCCGGTTTTCGCTAAGCCAGCGGGCAATCGCAAAGCCTGTGTTTTCATCGTCGTGTTCTTCGGATTCGTAATGCTCAGGCAGTAAATCGTGGTCGAGAAAAACTGCATCATAAACATTCTCTTGGAGGAGGTTTTTGGCCTCGTTGACCGTTTCTGCCACATCAACCTGATCTCCCTCAAAACGTTTGATAAACCAGCGGTGACGCCGCAAATCATCATCCAGAATAAAAATAGTAATCGGATTTCGTTCGGCGCTTAAATCAGCTAAACCCAATCGGATCAAAATGCTTTTTACAATTCCCATATCGTTTACGCAAAGTTTAAATATACCATATCGTCCCGCCAGCCAAAATCAGCCAAAAAAAAGTGTCAAACTGAAGATTTTCGATTTAGTTAAGTCGTGTGTTTTCAAATGCTTCGCGTTTTCATGAAAATTCAACTTTCACCACACACCGATGTTTATTGACTTTTGCGAAGTAAAATATAACTTGAAATCCATTTGACGAGTGCTATAATCCAAATTGGCTTCTGTCTTTTTTTAAGCCCGCGCAGGTTTTACAATTCTCCCCTAAGTAAAAGAAGTTAAATAAAGTTACCCACTTAACAAAATTAGTTGTCGGCGGATGTCCGACAAGACTTGAGCTGGTCGCCCTAGTTGAGTTTAACTCAAACTAGGCCGCAAACTAAAGATTTGCGGGACTTCGCTCTCAAATTTT
>JANOEF010000008.1:0-11341 GCA_031413075.1 Acidobacteriota bacterium
TTAACAAAGATGGTTCTGGTAAATCAGGAGTATGGGTGATTAACAAATCTCTCTCTGTTGAAAAAGTTATTGTTTATTTTCGTAACAAATTGAGAAATGTTAATGAAATTTATATCGGCAATTTCGTTGGGCTAAGTCCATCTGAAGAACTAGGTTATGAAAATCGTCATATCGTTGAATTCAACAAAATGAATTTTGCAGGTATGACAAAGGAAAACTGGAATGGTTTCACTTACACAAAACAAGGTGCGGTGTCACCGATAAAATATATTCGATAGCTAATTTTACAACTCAAATCTAACACTCTGTTTCATTGGATTATTCTATACTTTTTTGTGCTATAATCAAAAAACTATGAGCGTTGCAACTACCTACGAACATATTGCATTGAATCAAAACGGTGTCGCAATTATTGAAGGCACAACCACCAAAATTATTGAGATTGTCCTTGAAACCAAAGCCTACGGTTGGAGTCCCGAAGAGATTCATTTTCAACATCCTTATCTTTCGCTTGGTCAAATCTATTCGGCTTTAGCATATTATTTTGACCACATCCAAGATTTTGATAATGAAATCAAATCACGTTTAGAAAAAGTTGCGGATATTCGGGCGATGGTTGGCGAATCAAAAATTCTAAACAAATTGAGAGAAAAAATCTAAATGGCGATTGGTTTGTATATGGGTGCATATTCCGAAAGCCATTACCAACGGGCTTCGTGTGCGTGGCGTTGAGGTTTTGACGGCTCAGGACGATGGCACGATTACGCTCTCTGATGCGGAGTTATTGACTCGTGCAACTGAACTTGGCAGACCGTTGTTTTCTCAAGATGATGATTTATTAGCCGAAGCACACGCTCGGCTTCTAGTTGGCGAAGATTTTGCCGGAGTCATTTATTCGCATCAATTATCTAGTCCGATTGGTCGGTGCATCGAAGACTTAGAACTAATTGCCAAAACCTGCGAAGAGGAAGATATGCTCAACAATATCGAATTTATTCCTTTTTAATTTTGATAGATTTGTGTTATTAAGTTTATCAAATTGATACAAACTTTTCGCAAAACCAAATTATGAAACGAATCTTAATTCTAACAGCAACAATTTTTTCGATTGTGCTTTTGATTTCCTGTAACAATTCAACAAACACCACAACTTCTGAAATAAAACCGACAAATTCAGAACCGCCGAAAACTGAAAAACCCAAAAATGAGGAACCGATTCTGATTTCGTCAGGTGGCGATATTATGCTTGGCTCGCCGTATCCAAATGCTTCGCGGATGCCGCCCAATGACGGGAAAGATTTGTTGAAAGCTGTCACACCGATTTTTGAAAAAGCGGACATTGCCTTTGCCAATCTCGAAGGTCCGATTGTTGACGGTGGGAATTCGGTAAAATGCGGTGCGAGTGCCGGTAAAACTTGTTTTGCGTTTCGGATGCCAACGCATTACGGCGCATATTTGAAGGATGCAAGTTTGGATGTATTGAGTTTGGCAAACAATCACGCCAACGATTTTGGCGACAGAGGGCGCGAATCAACCCGTCAAGTATTGGAACAAAACGGAATTAAACACGCCGGAAGCGATAAAAAAGATTTTGCAATGACCATTGTTGAAGCAAAAGGCAAGAAAGTTGCGATTGTTGCTTTTGCTCATAACAGCCTCGTCCCGAATGTCAACGAATTGGATTTTGCCAAACAACTAATCGAAGAAGCCGACAAAAAAGCCGATATTGTGATGGTATCTTTCCACGGCGGCGCAGAGGGGGCGGCAAATGCCCGGGTTCCACAAAAAACTGAACTATTTCTCGGCGAAGTTCGCGGAAATCTGCCGGCTTTTGCGCGAACTGTGATTGATGCAGGTGCAGATGTCGTCATTGGTCACGGTCCCCACGTTTTGCGCGGGATGGAGATTTACAAAGACCGTTTGATTGCCTATTCATTAGGAAATTTTGTGGCGTATGGTTGGTTTCCGCTTGCTGGCGCAACGGCTGAAACTCTGGTTTTAGATGTCAAAATTGCTCCCGACGGAAAGTTCATTGACGGCAAAATTCACCCCTTTATCCTTCGCCAACGCGGAATAATTACGCCTGACGAAACAAAATCTGCGGTCAAAACCATTAAACGACTTTCTCAGTCTGATTTTCCAACTTCGATGCCAAAGATTTCGGATGAAGGTGTCATAACGCCATAAAATTTAACGGCTTAAAATCCTTTGCAAAATCAGGCATTTGTAATAAAGTTATCGCAAGATTATGTCCGATTATAATGAGAAAATTTCTCAACTCCAACAACGCCTCGATAAAATGGTGGAATATCAAGGCTATTTTGATCGGGAAATCAACTTAATTCGGAGCGAAATCAATGTTTTGCGAGCCACCTATCAAAAGCAGAATGTCAGCCAACCGCCGCCAATTCAAGCAAAACCCCCGGTCAGAGAATATGTTCCGCCACCACATTCTGCCCAAAATCAAACTTATACAGAACCGTTAAAAGATTCATCTGCGCCAACCACAAGTGAGCCGCAAACTCCGCCATTTTCGGTATCAAATTATTCATCCGCTCATACCCAAACTGAAAAAAATAATTTAGAAAAATTTATCGGTGAAAATTTGATTAGCAAAATCGGAATTGCTATTTTGATTATCGGGGTCGGGATCGGGGCTCAATATGCGATTGATAACAATTGGATAAGTCCCTTGATGCGGATAGTTTTCGGTTATCTGACAGGATTTGGCTTGATCGGATTCGCGGTCAAATTGAAAGAAAAATATCTCAATTTCAGCGCGGTTTTGTTAAGCGGCGGGATGGCGATAATGTATTTTATTACCTATTTTGCCTATTCATATTACAACCTCATTTCGCAGATTTCCGCCTTTTCGGTGATGCTGATTTTTACGGTCTTTACCGTATTGGCAGCCATTATTTACAATCGGGTAGTTATCGCTCAGATCGGTTTGGTCGGAGCCTACGCAGTTCCGTTTTTGTTAAGCGAAAATACAGGTAAAGTCGAGATACTTTTTACCTATATGGTGATTATCAATGTCGGCATATTAGCGATTTCAGCTTACAAATATTGGCGGTCGCTTTTTTATTCGTCTTTCATTTTTACCTGGATGACCTATGCGGCCTGGTATCTGGCTAAATATCAGAACGCTCATGATTTTACTCTTGCTTTAATATTCCTGAGCATTTTCTTTGTTATTTTTTATTCCACATTTTTGGTCTATAAACTCCTCAAACACCAAACTCTGGACGTTGAAAACGTAGGCTTTATTTTGTCCAACTCATTTATTTTCTATGGTTTGGGCTACGCAATTTTAGACGGCAATCCTGCTTGGAATAATAAGCTTGGATTTTTTACCATCGCCAACGCATTTATCCATTTCATAATTGGTGTCATTCTCAAAAAGTCTCGTCTGGGCGACAAAACCGTTTTTTATTTGACGGTCATTTTGGTGCTGACTTTCGTTAGTATAGCCTTTCCGATTCAGTCCCAGGGCAAATGGACGGCACTTTTTTGGACAGCCGAAGCTGTCGCGCTGTTTTGGATTGGGCGAACCAAACGGATTTCGCTGTTTGAGAATTATTCGTTTCCGGTAATGTTTTTGGCTGTAATCGGGCTGTTTGCCGAGTGGATTGACTTGTTTTCTGCAGGCTTTTCGAGAGAAACTGCCGTGGCTCCGATTTTCAATAAATATTTTGTGGTTGGCATTTTCTTTGTTGCGGGCTTTGGGATTATCAATTGGCTAAATCGGAACAAAAATTATGAATCAAGCCTTCAAACTGACCTCGCCGAAATTGTAAAATATACCCTTTCAGCCATATTTTTGTTTGCTTTGTATAATGTTTTTCGGGCTGAAATCGGTAATTATTTTCATTCGGAAACTGTCCGAACTACCGTCCAAGCCACGACTCAAGATAATTATCAATACAATCTGACCAATCCGGCGTTGAGTTCGTTTAATATTATCTGGCAATTTAACTATACGATGTTCTTTCTTACCATTTTGGCTTGGGCGAACATTATAAAATTCAAAAATACGATTCTCGGTTTTGCAAATTTAGTTCTCAATGCGGCGGTAACTTTTCTCTTTTTGTTGATCGGATTGTATCTTTTGAGCGATTTGCGTGATTTGTATTTGCAAAAAAATACCGAATATTTCCAAACCGGAAATTTTGCGATTGCCATCCGATATATTTCAATTCCTTTGGTGTTTTTGCTGTTCTGGGTAAGTTATCAAACCATCAAGCAGGAATTTATCAGTCGGTATCTTTCGTTTACCCAACTCTCGGTTTTTTTCGATTTAGGATTCTACTTTTCGCTGTGGATTATCGTGAGCAGCGAGTTACTTCAATGGCTGGATATTTTCGGTGTCCAGGATTCGCATAAACTGGGGCTCAGCATTTTATGGGGCGTTTATTCTTTGTTTTTGATTTGTTTAGGGATTTATCACAGAAAGACCCATTTGCGAATCGGGGCAATTGTGCTGTTTAGTCTGACGCTTCTGAAACTTTTCTTATACGATTTGTCTGACCTTGGCACGATTTCAAAAACGATTGTCTTTGTTTCGCTGGGCATCCTGCTGTTGATTATTTCGTTTCTCTACACCAAATATAAACACGTCATTTTTGAAGCCGAAGATTGAAAAGAGTCTATTGTGTTTTTTGTGAACGATAGGTTGATTTGGCCCGGACGACGGTATTTTCTACGTTTGTCCGCACTTTGATTTGATGAATTTTGCCTTCCTCATCACTTTTTTCAGGATAATAACCGATCAGATACTGTTTGCGAAGTTCATCGGCAATCAGTCCGAAAGTTTGCTTCAAATCGTTTATTTTATTTAGGTAGAGTCTGCCGGCCGTTGAATCGGAAAGAGTTTGAAGAAACCGGACAGCCTCTTGATTCTCCTTCTCATTGCGTTGGCGGATTCTCTCGGCTCTTTCCTGCTGACGTGGCTGACGAGGAAAATTATCAGGTCTTTGCCGGCGATTGGGAAAGCGGTTATTACGCGGAAAAAATATGTCGGGAAAACGATTCGGTTGGCTCTGCGGTTGAACATTTTCCGTTTCATAAAAAATCGAATAAATGAGAGTGTCGGCTTCTTCGACCCCGCGAATCAACTGATTACGATAAATATAACTTCCGAAATCTTTGCCATCAGTCAATAAAATTAAGGCTTTACGTCCTTTAACCGTGGCAAACATCTGGTTGACTACTTGGTACACGGCGTCGTGCAAAACTGTTCCGGCACGCTCGCCGATTTCAGCATTTTTGACAGCTTTTTCTAAAGCCTTTTGATCAGAAGTGAGGTCGCTCAAAACCTCCACGTTATTGTCAAAAGTGACGACCATCGCTTTATCACCCGGTCGCAATTGACCGATAAATTCTCGCGCGGCTTTTTTGATCTTGCCTAAAACATCTCTCGTGCTTTTACTGGTATCTAAGAGCAAAGCAACATTTATCGGCGTTTCTTCGCTGGCAAAATACTCGATCTTTTGTGGTTCGCCGTCTTGGAAAACATTAAAATTCTCCGCTTTTAATCCGGCAATATTGCGTCCGTTACGGTCGCTCACGATTACCGGAATACTGACCAATGAAGTATTCACTTTGATGACCTCATCTTCCTTAACCTGAGCATTGAGCTGGAAAAACGAGAGCCCCAAAATGATACTAGCCAATTGAATCCGGAACATTTTTTTCTTTTTCATTGCAAACCGCCTTATTAGTCGTTACATTGTAAGACGCCTGAAAGATTAAAATTGTTGATAAAGTTGTGTAATTTTTTTGAGGGAGATACATCATGAAAAAATGTCCGCAGTGTCAGAGCATCTATACTGATGACACGCTTTCGTATTGTTTGAGCGATGGCACTACGCTCATTTTTGATGACCAGAATTCAGAGAAAACGCTCCAAATTCCGGCTAATGCAATGACTGGAGCCTTGACCGTGGCTACCCGGTCAAGTGTTGGCACCCGGCCAGAGAGTGCAACTCGACCACCTCAGGAATCAACTGTTTCAACTGAAAAAGTAAGTTCTCTTTGGCTCTACTCGACCATCGGGTTGCTCCTCTTTTTAGTGATTGGCGGCGGGATCGGAATTGGATTTTGGCTAACCAACTCAAACCCGGAAAATACGAAAAATTCCACTTCTCACAATCAGTCTGAGAAGCCAGATCCTCTCAAAACTCCCTTGTCAACGCCTGACAAAACTGAGCAGTTTAAGCCGTCGCCGGAGGTTCAGCCGACTTTGAAAAATACTCCGAAACAAATTGAAACGGCAACTCCCGTGACGCGGGACACGGCAACTCCAACTCCGACTCAGCCCCCGACAGATACTGGGTATCGGGTGGTTGGGGTCGCGTCTCACGATGTTTTGTATCTCCGCCCGAATCCGGGTAATCTGAAGAGTTTCTTAGCCAAAATCCCGCCCAATGCCAACGGTCTTCAGGTCATTGGCGGCGGTGTTAAAGTCGGTAAAGCTACCTGGTATCCGGTTATTTACAACGGAATGAGGGGTTGGGTGAATGGCAGATTTATTTCAAAGTAGTTGAGTAGTTTTTAGCTTTTACTCGCCTCGCATGGCTACCACCGGATCGAGATTGGCGGCTCTCACGGCCGGATAGATTCCGGCGACCAATCCAATAATGATTGAAGTCAGAAAACCTGAAACAATCGCCCAGAGCGGGACGACGGTCGGAAAACTAATAATGAGACGAATTAAAAAAGCGACTGACAGTCCGAAAAGAATTCCTACAATCCCGCCAAAGCCGGTCAGCGTAATGGCTTCGATCAAAAACTGAAACAAAATATCTTTCTTTTTTGCTCCGAGGGCGCGTCTGATTCCGATCTCAGCCGATCTTTCGGTCACCGAAACTAACATAATGTTCATTACCCCCAGGCCGCCAACCAAAAGACTGGCTAAAGCAATCGGAACGACGATGGCGGCTAAACCGGCAATGGCTTGATTGACAATGGTAAAAACCTGTTCGGCCTGATTAACGCCAAAATTATTGGGCGCGTTGAGCGGGACGTTTCGCCGCTGCCGGAGCAATGAAACGACTTCGTCCGTGGTTTCATCAACTTTTCCTTTCCGGGCGCGGACGACAATCGCCGTATCTTTAATTTCGGGATAAAATTTTTGTGCCGTTTCAAAAGGAATATAAACGGTGCGTAAATCAATATCGTCACTCCCGATCACGCCTTCACCGCTCGGGTCAGCCAGCACTCCGATCACCCTGAACAATCGTCCGTCAATTTTAACGTTTTGTTCGAGCGGGTTTTGATCTTCGAAAATCTGATCGGCGATGCGATTACCGATGACCGCCACCGAGGCGCGCGATTGACGTTCCAAATCGGTGAAAAAACGACCTTTTTCCAGCCGGACAGAAACAATATTCGGAAAATTTTCCCAAACACCGAGGAGTAACGGATTAAATGCCTGCCGGCTGTTGGCGTTGATTTTCGGAGGATTGATGGCCGGCCCGTAATCACCGCGAATTTTTTGGGGCGAGATGGCGAACGGGGTCGTTAAATTGGCGACTGCCAGGGCATCTTCATAGGTTAAATCCTTTCGCTGCCGTTCTTCGGCCGTCGGGCGGTCAAAGGATGGTCCGATTTTCTCTTGTTTAGTGAAGTAGATGACGTTTGGCGCAGATTTTTCGGTCACTTCAGCCACTCTTTGAGATAAACCGGTCAGGATCGCACCAACCATCGAGACAACTGCTGTTCCAATGATGACGCCGGTCAAAGTCAACACCGCGCGCAGTTTATGCGACCGCAGGGAATTGAAAACAGTGGCGACCGTATCTCGTAAAAGTTGGTGATTAATCTTCATTTTATTCGCTCCTGAGAGCTTCGATCGGATCAAGCCGGGCGGCACGTCTGGCCGGCAGGACTCCAAAAACTATTCCGACTAAACAAGAAATTATGATAGCAGTAAAGACTGCCCACAGCGGCAACCCGATCGGTAGTTTGGTCAAAAAGGCGACTATCCAGACCAGTCCGGCCGCTAAAATTAAGCCTAAAATTCCGCCCATCAAGGTCAACAAAGTTGCTTCAAACAAAAATTGGGTGAGGACATCCCGGCGGGTGGCTCCGATCGCCATCCGGATCCCGATCTCTTTCGTTCTTTCGGTGACCGAGGCTAACATCATATTCATGACCACAATTCCGCCGACTACCAACGCGATGATGGTTAACGGATAAGTAATGGTGGCGATCAAACCGGTCAGTGTCGCCGTAAAAGCCTGGACGCTCTTGGCCGTGGTCAAACTAAAGTTATCTTCTTCATTAAATTCTAACTTCCGCAGTTGACGCATTCCGACCCGAACGGTTTCTTCGGTTTCGGCGACGGTTAAATTCGTATTTGGCCGGGGCTGGACTAGAACCGACACGGAACGTGAGCGTTCACCAAAAATCCGCGAAAAAGTTCCGAGCGGAATCATCACAAAACCGTCCTGGGACGCGCCAAATAATGAGCCCCGCGCTTCGGCCACACCGACAATAGTGAAGGGTAATTGTCCGATTCTGATTTCTTTCCCGAGCGGATTGAGATTAGAAAATAGTTCATTGACGACATCGGTTCCGATCACACAGACATTACTCCGAAACTGATTATCGGTTTCGGTTAACTCTCGCCCGGTGGCTATTTTGATACTGGTTAAACTGGTGATGTTCGGCGTAACTCCCTGAATGATAATGCCATTGAGCGTATTTTCGCCGCGTCTGACAGGTAACGAGGCATCGGATTGTCCGCCAACCTCAAGTGTCTCCTGAAATTTATCTTTGAGTAATTTTAAATCGTCGGGGTAAATGTTCGGACGTTTTGAGAGGGCGGTTACAAAGGCTTGTCCGTCACCTGCAAAATCCTGAAAGGCGGCTTTGTCAATCCGGACGACATTCGGGGCAAAATTAGCCGTTTGAGCGACAATAAAATTGCTTGCCCCCTCGAGCAAACTCGCAACGATGGTCACGACGGCAACCCCGATGACAACCCCGATGACGGTTAGAAATGACCTTAAACGATGAGCTTTGATCGAATCAAAAGCAATTTGCAAAAATTCATTCCAACGGCGAATGGTAATAATAATCTGTAAAAACAATGTTAAGCTTCCCCTGCTTGTTCGTAACTTTTATCTAATTCGCTCCAAAATCAATTTTAGTTGCAAATCACAAATTTTCAAAGGTTTGATCCAGATTGCGGCTTCTTTCATCCCCAACTTGACAGTTTTTCAACGATTTGGCATTCTTTTAATTCGCTTTTAAGCGGCGGCCACAGTCAGTTAGCTCAGTGGTAGAGCACTACCTTGACACGGTAGGGGTCGGGAGTTCAAGTCTCCCACTGACTATCATTTATTTTATTCGTTTATTAAATCATCATCGTCGCGTGATGATTTTTTTCTGCTCAAATAATCAATTCTAAAAAGCGCATTAAAATGTCGGCTCAAACAACTGATAACCGGGAAAGAGGTTAATAATTAACGATCAGTTCAAAAAACTGAGCCTGTGATTGACAGAAAAATCTAAAATCCAAAATTTGGAGCTGGTGAATAAACTATTCCAGCTAAAATGAGCCGATAACTCGTTATTTTGAGCGACCTTCAAATAAATTTGACCTGATTTCAGCGAAATTTTTTCAAATAACATAAACTAGACTGTTATGACTTTAATCAAAGAAAACAACGAAACATTCACTCAGTTCGGTTTGAGTGACGAAATCATCAGAGCAGTTAAAGAGATTGGATACGAAACACCTTCACCGATTCAACTACAGACTATCCCGCTTTTGTTAGCCGGAAACGACATTATTGGTCAGGCTCAAACCGGCACCGGAAAAACCGCAGCTTTTGCTTTGCCTATTTTACACAATATCGAAGCCGCCAATCACGGCTTGCAGGCAATCGTTTTAACTCCGACCCGTGAACTGGCTATTCAGGTGGCGGAGGCCATTCACAGTTACGCCAAATATCTCAAAAATGTGAGAGTTCTGCCGGTTTATGGCGGACAATCAATTTTTCAGCAAGTCAAGCATCTGCGGAGCGGGGTTCAGATTATTGTCGGCACGCCCGGTCGGATTATGGATCATATCCGCCGAGAAACGATCGAATTTTCAGAATTGAAAATGGTTGTCCTGGATGAGGCGGATGAGATGTTGCGGATGGGCTTTATTGACGATGTCGAATGGATTTTGAGTCATACTCCAAAAACAAGACAAACCGCGCTCTTTTCGGCCACCATGCCGCGAGAAGTCCGGCGAATTGCCGAACGTCATTTACAAAACGCCGAAAATGTCGAAATTGAACGCAAAACCTTGACCGTTCCGGCTATTAAACAATTTTACATCAACGTCTCTGAAAGTCAGAAAACAGACGTTTTGACCAAAATCCTCGAAGCCGAATCAACCGATGAAGAATCAGTCTTGATCTTTCAACGAACCAAAATCGGCTGTGATAACCTGGCGGATAAACTCAAGGCTCGGGGCTATTCGGTCGAGGCGATGCACGGTGATATGAACCAAAATCAACGCGAAGCCGTCATCAAAAAATTAAGATCGGGGAAAGTTGAGATCGTGGTCGCGACTGATGTGGCCGCCCGCGGGCTGGATGTGGAGCGAATCGGAATTGTGGTCAATTACGATATGCCCGGCGATACCGAATCGTATGTTCACCGCATCGGCCGGACCGGCAGAGCGGGCCGCACCGGCAAATCAATTCTCTTTGTCACGCCCCGACAGCTTCGGATGAAACGTGATATCGAACACTATACCAAACAACAAATTGAGCCTTTGAAACTGCCGACTCAAGCCGATATCGTAGAGCGCCGAGTTTCCAGTCTCAAAGAAAAAATAATGACTGCTCTGACCGGTCAAAACCTCGATTTATATCTATCTTTGGTCGAAGATTTTGCCGAAGAAAACGGATGTGATATTGCCGAAATTGCGGCGGCGGCGGTTTTTCTGGCAGTCGGGGATAAGCCTCTCGAAGTTTCAGCCGAACGAATCGAAATTCCAAAATTCCATTATCCGGAGTCGGGAATGGTGACCTTATTTTTTAATGTCGGGCGAAAACATCGGGTCTCACCGGCGGATTTTGTCGGAGCAATTGCGAACGAAGCCGGCATCCCCGGAAAAGCCATCGGAGCCATTGATGTCAATGACAGTTTTACCTTGGTTGATGTTCCGAAAGAATTTGTCGTACAAGTTTTGAGCAAAATGAAAAACACGCAGATCCGAAGCCAATCCGCCAATATCCAATTGGCTTCTGAAGCAAACGCAACCTCGGAAACAATTTCACGACAACCGCGACCGGAACGTGTTGCAAGGCCGAAATCTTCAAATGAGCGTGAT
>JANOEF010000009.1:0-3954 GCA_031413075.1 Acidobacteriota bacterium
ATAATTCGATCAAGGAAAAAGTCTTTCTCACCTCAGCAAATTCAATCAATGTCGCCCGTTGGTTGCCTCAACAGTTTTATTATTTTTATGCTTATCAACAATGGCAGAGCCAATTACGAATTATGAATTACGAATTGCCAATAATCTCAGTGCCGAGCGGCAATTTTGGTAACATTTGTGCGGGAATTTTGGCCCATGTCTCGGGTTTGCCGGTGGCGAAATTTATTGCGGCGTGTAATGCGAATGATGTCATTCCAAATTTTTTGCAAAGCGGCAAGATGCAGACAAAACCATCAGTTGCAACGCTTTCCAACGCAATGGACGTCGCCAATCCGTCAAATTTTGTCAGGATTTTGGAGATTTTTGATAACAATTATTTGAACTTGAAAGAAAAAATGGTATCGGTCAGCATTTCAGATGAAATTACAGCAAACACCATGCGCGAAGTTTTTGAAAAATATAACTACGTTCTCGATCCACACGGAGCGGTTGGCTTTCGGGCATTGGCGGATTATTTGGCGGAAAATGGTGGCGAAGGATTTTTCCTCGAAACGGCGCACCCGATTAAATTTGATTCGGTTGAAGAAATTATCGGCACATTTGGCGAAACTCCAGAAAGTGTCAAAGTTTTATTTGATCAAGAAAAGCAAAGTATTGAAATGAAAGCTAATTACGAAGATTTGAAAGATGTTTTATTAAGCAAAATTTAGGCACAATCGAGAAACGAGGCAATAAATAATGAATCGGTTAATAAAACTTCATCCACTGCATATAAAAGGTAAATATTATGTAAATCAAGAATATTGTGATACTTGCGGCATGTGCGAAATTGAAGCTCCAAGTAATTTTAATCTTATGGAAGGCTATGATGAAAATTATGGCGCATATATTTATAAACAACCAAATACAATTGAAGAAGAAGAGCAATGCAAAAATGCTGTTAGTTGTTGCCCAACAGAAGCAATTCATGATGACGGCGAAGAGTAAATTTTCGTGTTGTTTCGTGTTTGTTCGTGGCTAAGAAAATTATGAAAGTATTAAAATTTGGCGGTTCATCCGTCGGAAATGCGGAAAGTATTGAAAAAGTCATCGAGATCGTTAAAAACTCAGTCTTAAAGGACGTCTCAATCGTGATCTTATCCGCGATGCAGGGCACTACTGATGCTTTGATCGGGGTGGCGACTTTGGCCGAAGGCGGAGACGATAGTTTTCGTCTTAAGATTAAGGGAATTGAAACTAAACACCTCACGGCCGTCAGTGTTTTACTTGGGCAAAACACTCAGGACGGAATCATTGATTTTATCGAAAATCGGATCAACGAGCTCAAAAGTATTTGCGAAGGCGTTTATCTTTTGCGGGAGCTTTCAGGGCGAACTCTCGATCGAATTGTCAGTTTTGGTGAAATTCTGTCAACTAAAATTGTTTCCGCGAAATTGAATTCGCTTGGGGTTGAGAATGTTTGGGTTGATTCGAGAAAACTGATTCGAACCGATTCAAATTTTACCAATGCGGCGGTTGATTTTGCCGAAACCAACAAGCTTATTAAAGAGTTTTATAGCCAGCAAACAGCGAAACTCTTTATTTTACCGGGTTTTATCGCCTCCGATGCAAACGGTTCAACGACCACTCTGGGGCGCGGTGGTTCGGATTACACCGGAGCCATCGCGGCCGCGGCCTTGGAGGCGGAGGTGCTTGAAATTTGGACAGACGTTTCCGGAATGATGACGGCTGATCCGCGTTTTGTCCGAAATGTTCGCGAAATCCCGCATATCACTTATCGTGAGGCGATGGAACTCTCGCATTTTGGGGCCAAGGTGATTTATCCGCCCACGATTCAGCCTGTCATGAAGAAAGGTTTGCCGGTCTGGGTCAAAAATACATTTGCACCGGATGATTTTGGGACGTTGATCGAAGCCGAAGCGGTGGAAAAAACTGACATCATTCGCGGGATTTCGAGCATTGATAAAATCTGTGTTTTAAATTTGGAAGGGAGCGGAATGATCGGCATTCCGGGTTTTTCCAAGAGGCTTTTTTATGCCCTCTCGAAGGCGAAGATCAACGTCATTCTAATTACCCAAAGCTCGTCCGAACATTCGATTTGTGTAGCCGTCGAAGAGAAGTTTGCCGAACTCGCCAAAGAGGTGGTTGACGCGGAGTTTGAACGAGAAATTGAGGTTGGCAAGATTGACCCATTGCGGGTCGAAACCGGGCTTTCGATTCTCGCGATCGTGGGTGACAATATGAAATCGCACAGCGGTATTTCGGGCAAAATGTTTGCCACCCTCGGACATAACGGCATCAATATCCGGGCCATTGCTCAAGGGTCGAGTGAACGCAATATTTCGGCCATCATCGAATCTAAAGATGTGCGAAAAGCCATCAACACCCTGCACGAGGAATTTTTCTCTGACGGCAACCGACAAATCAATCTTTTCATCGCCGGAGTCGGAACCGTCGGAAGCCGTTTGCTGGCGCAGATCAAGCAACAAGCTGAATATGTTGCCGAAAATCTGCGGCTGAATTTACGAGTAGTGGGTCTGGCTAACAGCAAAAAGTTGATTTTCAACGAAGAAGGGATTGAATTGAACGATTTCGAGAATCAATTTTCCAACTCTGAACTTATTTCAAATCCGGCAAATCTGGCTGATTTGATTATCGAAAAAAACTTGCGAAACTCAATTTTTGTTGATGTGACGGCAAACGCCGAGTTGGTTGAAATTTATCCAAAACTACTGAAACAAAGCGTTTCAGTAGTTGCCTGCAATAAAGTTGCGGCTTCTTCGAATCTGGCGAAATATCAGCACTTAAAAGATAAGGCACGCGAATTTAATACGCATTTTTTGTTTGAAACTAATGTTGGCGCAGGACTCCCGATTATTAATACCCTCAAGGATTTAACCAGTAGCGGCGATAAAATCAACCGGATCGAAGCGGTTCTTTCGGGGACTCTGCAGTTTGTTTTCAACAACTATGACGGTACTCGTTCATTTTCCGAGGTCGTTAAGCAGGCTCAGGACGAAGGCTACACTGAACCCGATCCGCGTCTCGATTTAAGCGGAACTGACGTTGCCCGAAAAATCCTGATTCTCGCGCGTGAAGCCGGATACAAACTCGAAATGGATGATGTCAAAATCGAATCATTTTTACCCGAAACATGTTTGGAGGGAACGGTTGGAGATTTTTATAATGAAATGACCAAATATGAAGCACATTTCAAAGCGATGTTTGACCAGGCTCAAGCATCAGGGACAATTCTGAAATATATTGCCGCATTTAATCAGGGCCAAGCCTCGGTCGGGCTCCAAAGTATTGATTCCAACCATAATTTTGCTAATCTGGCCGGTAAAGATAATGCCGTTTTATTTTATACAAATCGTTACAGCGAACAGCCCTTAGTGGTCAAGGGAGCCGGAGCCGGAGCCGATGTGACGGCAGCCGGAGTTTTTGCCGATATTATTCGGGCGACGCGCGGCTGATGCAAAGTAAAAAGGTAAAAGGCAAAAGTTAGGAATTATTTTTTGGCTGAAATAATAATCGCTCCTATGATTTTTGCAATTTCGATTGATTCTTCTACCAGTTCTTGGATGCCTTGTTTTATTTTATCTTCAAATTTATTGGTGGCTAAAATCAAGCGCAACCAATAGTTTGTTTCTCGTGCTTCTTTTAATGAAATAGAGTTTTTACTGATAAAATCTGCCTTGCTTTGCCCTGCTTGAGCTTCTTCAAGGTTAGCCCCGACAGACGTTCCAGCTTTCAATAATTGATAGCTGATTGTTCTGCACACACCACCTTGTTGTTCGAGCCGCTGGCAAAATCCGATTATCTTCACGGCAAAATCGAAAGCCCGCTTGCGAATATCAAACACTTTCCTTTCTCCGATCTTTTTATCTTTGCTATCGCTCATCTTACTTTTACCTTCCTCTGCTGTTGCCCATTTTGCCTTTTGCCTTTTTA
>JANOEF010000010.1:0-2754 GCA_031413075.1 Acidobacteriota bacterium
GGCTTTTCGTTGGCTTCGATAAAATCGGCAATATTTTTCCAATCACCGCGTTTGGCCAAAGTTGGGTAGAGAGTATAAATCGAATATGGAAAAAGCAGCGCGAAAATGACGGCTAAAACGATCCAACTCTTTTCGGGTAACAGGTTTGCGAGAAGGGAAGCGAGCAGTAAAATCAGCGGAACAAAAAGAACGGAGGCGTGACGAAGTGCAATATATTCTCCGCCGAGAATCGAAAAAGCAAAGAGCATAAATGCCAAAATAACTGCCGAAAAAATCCCGAATAACCACACTTTTTCATCCATCGCCCGAAATTTGCTTTTTATGAGAAGCAGAATTACCGCCAAAATTCCCGCTCGAACCAGCCAAACTCTGAGAAAAGAAGCGGTCGTTTGTTGATCCGACGGCATCAATTCGGTCGGGAAGATAATGGTCAAAAAATGTCCCCAGAGTGTTTTTAAGCCGTCAACCAGATGAATAATTTCTTTGTGTCCGCCGGTGTTGATCTCAAACTGCGTTTTAATCGCCCACACCAACGGCAAAATCGCTAACCCGACAATAAACATTTGGAGGAAATAAACTTTTGCCGATTGCCAACGTTGGAGAAATATTAAACCAAGAAATCCGCCAACCAATAAAAAACCAATATAATAATTAGTGTAAAGCCCAACTATCGCAAGGATTACAAAAATTACTTGTTCAGTTCTCCGCGTCTCGGCCTCGGTGCGGTTCAAATATCCGTCATTAAAGAATTTGAGCAGTAAAACCGACAATAAAATAATCATCGTATAAAGCCGGATTTCCAGACTGTTCCAAATCAAAAACGGATGCAGAGCAAAAAATGTCGTGATCAGAATGGTTTGCTTTTCATTAAAAAAACTGCGGGCTAAATCATAGAAAAATCTAATCGCCAGACAACTGCAAATAATTGAAAATAGCCGGGCAAAAAAAACCGATCCGTCAAGGTCGCGCCAGAGGCTTAAGAGCATAAAATAGAGCGGAGCTTGCTTTTCGGTCTGAGAAATATTTTGCAGCGTATGGATTAAACCTTGCTGAGTGTTGAAAAGAGTCGAAGCCTCGTCAACCCAAATATTGAGGATCGCGGCCAACGGCAAGGTTATTGCTAAATGCAATAAAATCAAAAGATAAACGTAATTTTTTGAGTCGGGTTTTTGCATATTATTGCGAAATCAGCTGTCGTGTTATTTGCAGTGTCCGCCAATAAACATCTTCCATAAAAATATGCGAAAATTCGCCGTTTCGACCAACGCTCAACAGGTTTTCGATGCCGGTTCCTTTTTCAAATTCGAGTCGTTCCTGCTCGTATTCTTTCAAAAAAACCGGATACGAGATCGGCGTTCGCAGAGTGTGACAACCGAGATATTTTTCTTTGGCGTCGGGAATGATCGAGGTCAGATGTTCCAGACAGAATTCGCCTAATTTTTCGTTTTCCATCGTCCAGATTTCATCGCCCGCCTCGCAACCGATATCAACCGTGATCATTGTTTTGCCTTCGGGAGCGAGCCACGGCATTGAAAGCGGGGCCTCGGTCAGCCGGAAAAACGGATATTTATTTTCGGGCAGCCACAGAACAACATCGGGCAACAGTCCGCGCCCCTCAAAACGCATATTGACAAAAGTCATCGGACGATACCGAAACCTCGAAAATTTTTGGAGTTTGTCAGTTCCTTTGACGAGTTTTGTCAAAATATGAACCGGAGCCGTACTGATGACGGCCGAAACTTCCTGAGTTTCGCCTTTGGCGCGAATTGCCGTAACCTTTTCATTTTCGACCAAAATTTCTTCGACCGGGCTTTCGAGTTTGATTTTATCCCTAATGTTTTCAGCCAATTTGTCGCAAAGAGTGTGAACCCCCTCGTTAGGGTAAACGTGCCAAACATTCGGGCTTTCGGGCAGTTCGCGGCTATAACCGATGCAGACAGCCCGCTTGAGGACTTTTCCGGCGAGCTTTAGATAAAGAGTTTTGGCAATACTGCCGGGTAAACTCTCTCCGACGGACGATGATAATTGATCGGCTTTGGCACCCGACCAGGCTTCGATCAACGGGAGCGCAACTTCGTCCGCCAACGCTTTTCCGTAACGACTGCGAAACCAATTTTGAGCGGTTTTTTCTCTGCCGTTTCCGACTAATTGACTTTTTACACCGCTTAAGGTCATTCGCGGAATTTTCATTAACCCGAAAGGATACGAATAAGTTTTCCCCCTCAATAAAACCGTTTCGCTGTAATGCCTGACCATCTTGCACTCGCCCGAAACGCCAATCATGGCCGCCAAACGATTGGTGACAAAATGTGCGCCGAAATCGTAAGAAAAGCCTTCGGCATCGGTGAAGCTGGTCGCCAATCCCGCAATTTTGGGGCCGGCTTCGTAAAGCGTGAACGGCACGTTTTTTTCGGCTAAATAATTAGCCGCGGTCAGTCCGGCAAGTCCGGCACCGATGATGGCAATTGGTTTTTTATTCATATAATCATCAAAATCAGTTGCGGCGGCTTGAGCCAATACGTTTCAAGTTGGCAACAAGGTTACGCATTTTGCGCTGATTTTTTTCTCAAAGTCGCCCGAAGTAATGCCCCCCGATCAAGTTTTTGCAGAAGCATATCCAAAATCGTCAAGACCCCGAGCGAAATAGTAGATTTGAGCGTGAATTGGTTGATTAAAAACTTCGGCGCCCTGGCATCCGTCAACGCATTATGAATCGAATAAACCCAATTCACCGGGCTCACAATGGTCGTCATT
>JANOEF010000011.1:0-5503 GCA_031413075.1 Acidobacteriota bacterium
GTCTTTCGCGAACATTTTTTAAGCCAATCTTGGTTCCGTTTGACGCATGGGGGTTCTCTAATTGGCCCGTATTGGCAACTTCTAAAATTAGATTTTCGCCATCTAATTTAGCCGAAACTTTTATCCTGAGCGGTTTCGGGCTCGTTTGTAATCCATGTTTGATAGCATTTTCGACCAGAGGGTTAAGCAACAAACACGGGACATTAAACTCCGCCGCCGGCTCGTCCACATCATACTCAATCTCAAGTTTTTCCTCAAAACGGATTTTTTCAATGTCCAGATAATTTTGTACGGCTTCGAGTTCTTCGCGCAAAGGAATCTCTTTCTTTTCAGCGCTTAACAATGAATGACGAAGAAATTCCGAGAGCGAAGTAATCATCTTTTTGGCCCGGTTTTTATCTTCGTCAACCGAGGCCCGAATCGAATTCAAGGCATTGAAGAGAAAATGCGGATTGAGTTGATAACGCAAAACTTCGAGCTGGGCTTTGTCGGCTAAAAATTTAGCTTGCAAGGCATTTTCCTGTTCGGCTTGCCATTTTTGCCAATATTTGATGCCGAAATATACTCCGCTCCAACCTGCCGTAGTCATTACATAATCAAGCGCAACTTTGGGAAACCGTAACAAATTAAAATTGTAATCATTTTCAGATCTAACCCAAATAAAAACTTCTTCGAGTCCGGCCCACACGCATCCGCAAACAATTGATAAACCTAAAACTATTAAAATAATTGAACTTAACGAATATTGATTGATAATTCGCCGATAAATTTGCCAAAGAATAATGGTCAGAAAAAAACCAACCACCGCGCGAAAACTTTTGATGTAAAAAAGTCCAAGATAATTGTTGGTGACGGTAACAAAAGTGATGTAAATGGCCACCATATAAATCAGCCAGCCGCTGATTTGCAGAGTCCAGAAGGATGAAAATACTCGGTTAAAATCTATTTTTGCCATCTACTTTTTAGGCGGAGTTTGCCACAAAATATTGATTATTTTCCACTTTCCATCGTATTTTGCCAAATGAAGATAATCAATTCCCCAGACGGCGGTTACTTTGGCACTCGCGGTTTGGTCAGAAACATCATAGACCACCACCTCTTTGACTGCATCTTTGGGAACCCCGCCTTTTTGGTTGTAAGTTTTCGCCAATTCCACCAATTCGGTAAAATTCATGGCGTGCGGTGAATATCCGGTTTCATTTTTCTTGACAAAAAATCCGCGTTTGACCAGATCAGGATGGACGCTGCGTTCGGCTTTTGACGGATTGACTTCATAGACCGATTCGACATAATCCAAAGATGCCTGGCGAACCAGATTGACTTCGGCTTCGGTCGCTACAAATTTTGCAGTTTTCGGTGCAGAAGTGAAAGTTTTGTTGATGATTTTCCACTCACCGTCAATTTTCAAAAGAGTCATATAATCCGTAAATTTAACATTCGGATAATCCAAAACAACTTTGGCAATAGCGGCATTGCCGGCGATGTCAATGATTTCGAACGAGCGTTTTCGTTTGTCTTCGTCCGGGGCCGGTTTTCCGCTAAAACGGGCGGCAAATTCTTCGGCCGACCATTGATTAAATTTCCCGTCGGAGAAAAACATAATTTTGGCCTGAGTGTGAAAAGCCTGTCGAATCAAATCTCCGTTGCCGGTCGCTTGCGCTTTGAAATAGTTTTCTAAGGGAATTCCAACTGCCTTTTTTTCTTCGGCTGATGAAGTAAAACTGACTTTTTCAGTCGGATTAGAACGCGGCTGAGCATGAAAAGATTTATTAACAATTTTCCATTCGCCATCAATCTTCAAAAGTGCAAAATAATCAACAAAATAAGCCGCCGGATAATCCAAAACAATTTTTCCAATGGCGGCATTTCCAACCACATCAACTACTTCAACCGAGCGCTTGCGGTTTGATTCATCGTCGGCCGATTTTCCATTAAATCCTTTGATATATTCGGCACTTGACCGCTCGCTAAATTTGCCTTCACGGACGAAAAGCAACCGCGATTCCGGATAAAAAGCTTTTTGCATAAATTCTCCGTTACCGGTCGCGTGTCCCTGCAGATAATTTTCCAAAGGAGTCCGAACTGCGGCAATTTCCAAGTCATCTTTCTGCGTTTTTAACATAATTTGTCCCATCTCGGGTGAAAATGGAGGGTTGAAAGTTCGACTTAGTTTGATCTCTGCCATATCACGCGAGCTTTTTCCGTCAATTAAGATTATTGGACTACTTTTACGGAATTCATTAAAAACTGCTTCACGCTTTTCGTATGCTTCTTGATTGATGTATTCGGTCAATAACAAAGTGTCCCACTGAATCTCGTTTGAAGCGGGGATGGATAAAAACTGATACGAGGCGACAATACCTTTGTTTTTCATAAAAGCCCGCGCATTGGCCCAGTTCTGTTCGATAAATTGCAGATAGTTTTTCTGCTCTCGGTCCTTGCTTTTGACAAAATCAACCGCCCAAACCGAAGACTTGGCTTGCCCTGATGTAGATAAATAAAATATTGCTAAACTCAAAAATAAAAAGATAATTTTTTTCATAAATACTCCCGTTTTTTTTACTCAAATCAGTTTTAAGAGAAAAGCGCAAAGATTGCCAATTAAATTCTGTGAACGGTTGAATAAATCGGTGAGAGGAAAAATCTTCTCGACAAATGATAGTTTTTTCGATTTCAAACGCATTAAGTAAGAGGGTAAAAATAACAAGGCACACTTATACCAAGGTGCTTGAATAAATGAGGCAATTATTCCTCCTTAGAAAAGTCTCCTTTTTGAATCTGACTTCCGAATTCGACTCAAACCGCAAAAAATCTTCAATTATCGGAAGCAAAATCGGCAATTTAACCAACCTTCAAGCTGTGGAGCGATAGAAAATCCAAAATCCAAAATCTAAAATCCAAAATTCGGATCTACAAATTGAAAATCTGCCAAATATTTAAACCAATACTCCAAACAAATCTTGGCGGTCATTGATGTATTCATACGTGATTCGGGATTGATTCATTCTTTCCAATAATGGCTCAAACTCGGCTTTATCTTTAAGTTCGATTCCGACCAGCGCCGGGCCTTGTTCACGCGAAGTTTTTTTGACGTATTCAAAATGGGTGATGTCATCATCAGGGCCTAAAACATTTAAGAATTCACGCAAGGCACCGGCGCGTTGGGGAAAACGAATGATGAAATAATGTTTCAAACCCTCGTAGAGCAACGACCGCTCTTTGATTTCTTCGGTGCGGGTAATATCGTTGTTGCCGCCGCTGACCAGACAAACGACATTTTTGCCCGCAATGTCATCTTTGATCAGGTCGAGAGCGGCAATCGTCAGGGCTCCGGCAGGTTCGGCGACGATGGCTTCTTCGTTATAAAGCTGTAAAATGGTCGAGCAAACTTTACCCTCGGGCACCAACAGCACGCGCTCTAAATTTTTCTGACAGATCAAAAAGGTCAAATCGCCAACTCGCCTGACCGATGTTCCATCCACAAATTTATCAATCGTCTCGAGCGTCACCACTTCACCTTTTTCGATTGAAACTTTCATGGCGGGTGCGCCGGATGATTCAACCCCGATGATTTTTGTCTGCGGACTGAGTTGGCGAAAAACCGTTGAAACTCCCGCCGCTAATCCGCCGCCGCCGATCGCCAAAAGCAAATAATCAATTTTGACATCCGTATCTTTGAAGATTTCCAGCCCGACCGTTCCTTGTCCTTCGATCACGCTCAAATCGTCAAAAGGATGAACAAAAGTCGCCCCTTGGTCATCGCAAAACTTCATCGAAGCGGCAAACGCATCATCAAAAGTGTCACCTACGAGGCGAACCTCAATTTTATCTTTGCCAAACATTTTGACCTGTTTGACCTTTTGATTCGGCGTGGTGGTCGGCATAAAGATCGTCCCCTTGAGTCCCATCACCCGGCACGCATAGGCCACCCCTTGGGCGTGATTTCCGGCCGACGCGCAGACGACAATCGCATCGGGATCCAATTGAGCCATTTTGTTATATGCGCCGCGAATTTTATAAGACCGGACAATTTGCAGATCTTCGCGTTTAAGGAAAATATTTGCTCCATATCGGTCAGAAAGATTCAAGTTTTGTTGCAGAGGGGTGTGACGAGCCACTTTTCTGAGCCGTTCAGCGGCCTGGAAAATGTTGTCAATATTTGGGAAAGCAGTTGGTTGGGTTTCAGATTTCATTATAATTCTGACAAAATAATAAGTTAAAATTATCAGAAAAGAAATCTGCAAATGGAAAATTGAGACTTATCGGCTAAAAACTCGAAGGTTTTGGGACACGGATTCCGTCAAATCCGTGTCCCGGCTTAATTTATTTTTCCGGGCATTTTCCGCAGTCGTCATTTGATTTTCCACGATTAAAAGCGTGTAAATCAGAGCGGTAATTTTCGATGATCTCAAGTATCACGGGAATGTTCTCCAAATTAGGGAAATGAATATCAACGACCGAAGTGAAAACCAGTGAATAACCGATGATGCTCGTGACTTAGACGAATTTCTCTCACCACTGACTTTTTTTAGCATCGTGCAGATTTTGTAAAATTTAGCGGATGAAAAGTTACTCTGTTGACGCTACTTCTTCTTCGTTGAGGGCGGCGTGAACCGTATGCCAACTCAAACTGGCACATTTCACCCGGGCGGGAAATTCTAAAACTCCGGCAAAGATCTTCAGTTTACCCAGATGGTTTTCGTCCGTTTCGATGTCGAGTTCGCCCATCACCATCGCGCGAAATTCTTTGAACAAAGTTTCGGCTTCGGCTTTTGATTTACCTTTGACGGCTTGGGTCATCATCGAAGCCGAAGCTTTGCTGATGGCGCACCCCGATCCCTTAAAAGCGACATCGGTCACGATTCCATTTTCCACATTGAGATAAACCTTTAGTTGATCGCCGCACAACGGATTATGTCCATCAGCTTTATTTGTCGCTTGCTACGAACATTTAACGTCTGTCCCAAAAATACCTTATGCATTATCGGGTGGGTTTTTATTAGACGTACTGAATGGTGATGGAAAAGCCAAACTAGGTAAGGGATCATCCCCCTTTGGTTTATCAGAGGGTTTTTTTGCTGTGTAACTTAAAAAAAGTTTTGTAGATGGAGAAAGTGATGTGGACATTTATGTATTTTCGCACAAGGACAATATTTACGAGGACCCTGATTTTTTGACAGAGTCTTTAACAAAGTTATTGGGGCGCGAAAACAATCTTGTGAGAGAAAATTATCCCGGTCAGAAAATTTATCAAGTATCCGATTGGGCAATACAATGTCCTTCTGACGACCCACAAATGCCTGAATTAATGCGTATCAAATTTTTACAACTACTGTAAGTATTGCATGCACCAGTCAAAAATCCGTCTTTTTTTATTAAAACAAAGGTTTATTAGGTACACTTCCGCAAAAAATATGGAGGAATGTGTCAATGATTATGATTTTGACTTTTGCAAAAACTACTTTATGTTTGACCCAATTACCAAAAAACCCAAATTGGTTTT
>JANOEF010000012.1:0-7627 GCA_031413075.1 Acidobacteriota bacterium
GTCGCTCACGCGACAGCGATGTGCATTTTAACTTAACCGGGCCTTCCAAGACCCGGCTTCCTAAACTCAATAAGTCGCTCTGCGACAAAGAGTTATGAGAAGCAAATAATTCTCTTGTCAGTAAAATTTAGATGCGTTTGCCCTACCAAAAAATAAATAATCTTCCCTCAAATTCATTTTTGGTTTACAATCCATTGATAAGTTTTAGCTCAGCAGAAATTGAAAATACCGAGCATTGGTTTGGATTTGACGAGATTTTAAGAGAAATGACGCGTAGGGAATTTGATTAAAGTTTTTGCAAAAGACCTGATTGATGGAGAGAGAGCAATGATAAAAAGAAAGTTGACCGCATTAGGCATCCTGTTGTGCCTGTTTAGTTCATCGGTTGTATTTGCCCAGGCGGATCGCGGAGCTGGTGTCAAAGCGACCGGAGAAAAACGGCTGGCGTTGGTGATCGGCAACGGGGCGTCTCAACACACTTCACCCTTGCCGAATCCAACTAACGATGCGACCGATATGGCGACGACCTTAAAAACACTTGGGTTTGAAGTGATTGAGGGTACGAATCAGACAAAACTACAGATGGAAAATCTGATCCGACAGTTCGGCAATCGTTTGCGGGATAGTAAAGGAGTGGGATTAGTATTTTACGCCGGACACGGGATTCAGGCGGATGGCGCAAACTATCTGATCCCGGTAGATGCGGATATCAAGGAAGAAGACATCATAGTTGGGATGAGCGTCACCAATAGCCTGGGGATGAAGTTGATGGGAGTGCCGGCAGGAACCTTTCAGATGGGTTCAATTGAAGGTGATGATGATGAAAAAATCCACACAGTCACGCTGAGTCGGGGCTTTTACATGGGGCGAACCGAGGTGACACAAGGGGAATGGAAAGCTGTCATGGGAAGTTTGCCAAGTGCGATGAGTGCTTTAGGGCAGGAATTTTTGGGTGATAAAAAGCCAGTGGTGCTAGTCAGTTGGGAAGAAGTGCAGGAATTCATCAGAAAGTTGAATGCGAAAGGAGAAGGAACCTATCGGTTACCGACCGAAGCCGAGTGGGAATATGCGGCGAGAGCGGGAACGACGGGAGATCATGCGGGAAATTTAGATTCAATGGCGTGGTATAACAAAAACTCGGGAAACAAAATGCACGAAGTAGCAACCAAGCAAGCAAACGGGTGGGGATTATATGATATGCACGGGAATGTGTGGGAGTGGGTGCAAGATTGGTATGGAGATTATTCAAGTTCAGCCCAAATAAATCCGACAGGGGCGACAAGCGGCTCGGACCGGGTGACTCGCGGTGGCGGTTGGAGCAGCTATGCCGTGTACGCACGTTCGGCCGTTCGATACGAAAGTCCGCCGTCGTATCAGAACGGCCACCTGGGGTTTCGGGTCGTCAGGAATTAGTTACCCTTTAGCCCTTTTACCCTTTTACGCTTTGAAAGAATTTTAATAAGAGGAGAGCAAATGGAGCAAGCGCGAAGCGAAACGAAGTCGCGGCGATTGTGAAATTTGCGGAGATAAAGAGAAAAGAGTCAAGGTTAGGGAGGAGGCAAAATCCTTTGCCGCGAGAGCGGTTCAAATTTTTCCCGCTTCCCGTCTAACTGTAGCAACCTTTGAGCCACGAGCTTCGACGGCCTCATGGATTGCTTTTAAGATGTTACTTTTATGCCGCTAACATTTGATGGTTGGCTGGATGAATTTGACTACCAAGTGAGCCGAGTCCCTGAAAGTCATTTTTACGTTTTTAAGTCGTGTTTGGACGACAGTTTTTGTTGATTTGAAAGCACTAGAGGAAACTTCAAATAAAAAGACTTGCGCAGAAAATCAATCAATTCTCGCAAGTCTTTTTATTTATTAGATTTACTGGAATACACCCGGCATGATTCGAACATGCGACCCCTTGATTCGTAGTCAAGTACTCTATCCAGCTGAGCTACGGGTGCGTAGAGTGAATTATTAGACTACAAATCCTATCAATTTATGTCAAGTTCGCTAATGAAAATTTGCACTGTTAGGGTGTAATTAAAAGTGGGACACACTCTTGTTAAATTCTCAATTTCTTAGGTATTTGCTTGTCTTTGCTGTTTCCAGTATGAATTCCAGTCTCCGTTGGCTCGATTGACTCGCAATGCCAGCATCTTTTTCGCGTTTTCCTCTCGCCACCACGCTCCCGTTATTTTTAACCGCGCCTGCACCACGCTTTTATTTCCGCTTTCTATTTCTCCTGACCCGATCGGCAATCCTTGTTCAATCGCTCCTAGATAATCTAAATACTCTCGCCGATTGCTGATATATCTTTCGCAGTTTCTGACTGGCGCATCCTGATCCGCGATCTCTTCTCCTTCAACATACTTCCCGATTTCTCCCAATACCTCCGGCCACTCATTCTTTTTCATTTTCAGTTACGCTTGTCTGAACCAACTTTTCCCCTCCGCTTTCCCGATCTTTTCTGATGCCGCTCCCAAATAATCCGATAAATGATAAAAATCTACTAAAAACTTCGCCTGCTCTCCAAATTGCTTGACCGCTTGGCGGACGATCCATTTCGCTCCGTCCCCGAGACAATGTAACTCTGTATTTTTCCCACCGCCGGCTTCCACCACACACGCTTTCCACTGCTGCCCAGCTTCATCTACACCTCCCAAAGTTGCCCGATACCTCCTCGCCACACTTCCCACTTGTCACGCTATACACAATCTCGCCTCAAGGTATTTATAACTTCTCGTTTTTCTCTTATCTCCTTCACCTTCACCTACTTCCACGATCGGCACAAACGCTCCATCAATCTCCGTCAGCAATCTCCCCACTCCTTGAGCGGGCATTCTGACCTCCTCTTCCATTTCCCACTGCATTGAACTTCCGTGCTTTTCGGTTGCTTCCCGCACCGCCGAGACACTTACTTCAAATCCATAATGCTCACGCACTTTCCCCGCCGCTTTGGCAAACGAACTGTCCGCTCCAAAGTCCGTCATCACTCGCTCCAACCCTAAACTTAGTCCTCGACTTCTGACTCGCGCCGCTAAACAAAATGGCCGAATCGTTTCTCCGCCCCGCTCGCGCCGATAAAGTTGTTCGATTACCTCGACCCAACCAAACCGAGTCTGCCACCTTAGCTTTTTTTTTCTCGTTTAACCATTCCGCGGTGCCCATTATACTCCGCTTCCAACCGCGATTCTTTCCGCCGCGCCCAACTTCCCATCGCGATTTGTCCCAACCGCCGCATCTCCTGGACTGATAACTCTTCGGCTTCATCGGCAGTCATCGCCTCGCCCGTTTCATTCTCGACAACTTGAAGAATCCGCTCTAATTGGTCTAAGACTTCCGGCTGACTCTCAAATTTCTTTAACAGTTGCTCAATTCTCTCTGATTGAGACTCTTTTTGCTGATTTAGCATAATTACCTCCCGCTTTAGGTTTTTACGAGAGCTATTATGCCTGTGTCCCACTTTTAATTACACCCCTCCTTTGGATATAGTGGTTCTAAGGTTTCTTGATTCTTCTCTAATGCTCTATTATGGACTTATTTAACCGCCGCTGACGCCCTATCAAGTAGAACTGTTTTAAAGGAATTAAGGATGCCACAAGAAATTAATACAGAACCTAACAAACCAAAATCTTATTTACGGTCTTTAGCAGAAATCTCAATGATTAATATCTTTTTTGGATTTTTAATTATCCTCAGTCATTTTGGAATACTTGGGTTTTATGCCTATCAGCAAATGGATACCAAATGTGAAAAGGAAATAGCTTTGGGGGCAACCTTAAAAGAAGACCCGCCGATTGAAATTGAATCCTGTGGCGAACAAATCTGGAACAAAGGAACATTTTGGTTTGTGCTGCAATTGGTAATATTCTTGCCAATACTTTTAATCTGTAATTTGGTTGAATCTCTGATTTGGTATTTGGTAAACAGGTATGTTACCCGTTTTTCTGAATCCCTATCTTATTCTCTTAGATTTCCTGTATATTTATTAGGCTTAGCCATTATAAGTTTCATCCCACTGGCAGTATTTGCTTTCAACTCAATAACTTTAGTGATGACATCAATTAAGGACTTCAGACCTGTTTAGTCAATTAAAAGTTGGCGGTGCGGGTGGTTCTTCAATACCTTCAGTTTGACGTTTTCCAGTAATTCTAATAAAAAACGGTAAAAATCAGGTAAAAACACAAAAATACATCAAATCCAGCTACTTTCCAGACTCTGTAAGCCTTCAAATAGAAAATTTAAAGCTCTCAGAATGGTTTAAATTCGATTTTCAACTAAAGAAATTTATTAACGCTCTTCCTAACACCCGAAACCAATTTGCCATTATTAACCTACAAATTTGTTGATAATTTCGTTCAACTTCTTCATTGCTAATTTATTTTTGCTTTAGATGTTGGTCTTTTAATGCAAGAAACGTTTCAATAGTTTCAGGTGGAAAATCCTTGCCAATAATTTGGTCTTTCCATCCTTGATTATTTTTCCTTTCAACTCCAAAGCATTTAATTTGGTCATCACTCCAAGAACCATTTTTACTTTTACCTTGTTCAAATATTTCTTTTGTTAAAATCATTAAAATTTCTCCATTTCATTTAATCAAAGCAGCTTTCTCAAAGAAAAACTTTTCCCTATTCAGAGATACTTTGTTGTCAACGCCTTTAATTCTTCACTTGGTTATCCTTAACCATTAAGCCAATTTCGTTAAAATTCAGTGGTAAAGAGTTTTCCGAAAAAATTGTTATAACCATCCACGCGGGAAAAATCCAAGAAATAAAAATAAAATGGTTTAACCAGTAAGCAGTTTTCCTAATAGGAAAACTGCTTACTTTCTACAAACATTTTAAATATAATGACTTACAAAAATTATTTGAAATCAGCAAAAGACAAAAAAATTAATACTATCTTTTAAGACAAAAACAAATCTTCGTAGTAAGAGATTGAAAACAAAAATGCCTAGAAAATCTTTCAAAAAACTAGGCATTTGGGGTTTGTTGAATTAGTTGATTAAGTTGGACTGTGTTTCTTGAGTGCTTTGATTTTGGCTCATTAAGTAATTGTCCAAAGCATTAGCAGCTCGAACAATTGTAGAATTATCTGCCCGAATGTATCGAAATAGACAAGAAACAGTTAAATGTCCACTTAGACGCATAACCTCTGTATGGGGTAATCCTAAAGAAATGAGTCTCGAAATATAGGTCGCTCTACAATCGTGGAAGTGGAGGTCTTCAATTTGAGCCTGTTTTAGTGTTCTGTTCCAAGTAGTTTGTATGTGTTTAATTGGAAAAATTCTTTCATCCGTATCGAAATTTTGAAATTGTAATAGCCATTGATAAACGCGGTTGGTCATTCCGACAACTCGTGATTTTCCCGTTTTGGAATTAAATGCACTAACCGTTAGGGTTTTATTTGTAAAATCAAGATGCTTTCGACAAATGGTAATGATTTCGTTTTTTCTAAGTCCACAATACAAAGCAATTAAGACAATACCTTTCAGATGAAATCTAAACGGATTGCTGTCTATAGCATCAATAAGTCTTATTTCCTCTTCATAGGATAAAATTCTTGTCCGTTGATTTTCATCAGCTAAACTGATGAGCGAATCACCATTATTGAAAGGATTTTTGAGAATCCAACCTTGACGAACAGCAATATTTAGAATTCGTCTTAGTAATTGCAGTTCACGATTAACACCTGTAATTGCTCTTTGTCCACCATTTTTAAGAGGGGTTTTAAGACGTTTTAACTTGTATTGTAAAATGTCGCTGTGTTTAATGGATTGAATCAGTTTATTACCAAACCATTTCTGTAAGGTCTTGAGGCAATATTGATTTGGTTTAATGTTACGAATTCCTGAGATTTTACGTTCATTAACATAAATGGCTTCGTGAAGGTAATTTTCTTCATAAAATTCCGCCAAATGAACAAATGTCATTTTTGCGGCATCAAGTTCTTTAGCGGTTTTAGTTTCGGAAGTCTGTAATAACTCTTTGATTTTAGCTTTAGCGTCTTTCTTACTTGTCGCTAAACGCCATAAATCGCGTTTCTGGTTTGAATCATCAACAAATTGAATTCTCGCGTATAATTTTCCATTTTTGGTTACAATTGAACCGTTTCTTTTTCTACTCATTTATCTACTTTTTCCCTTCAAAAAAGTAATCAAAAAAGTAGATGAAAACTAGGCTAAGTTGTTGAAAATAAAGGAGTGCGTAGAGTGAATTATTAGACTACAAATCTTGCTGATTTATGTCAAGTTTGGCAAGCAAATCCTATTTGGCAAAATAGCCTTCACGGGTTTTAGCGATAAAATTCGGATTGTTGACTTCGATTTTAATGGAACGCCAGTTACCGTCTCGTTTATCGTTAATTGGTTGGTATTCAACCGTGTAAAGGGTGCGTAGATTGGCGGCCACAGCAGCATACAGTCTGCCCATTTCTTCGAGCCGATTGATGGTGTTAAGCGTCCCACCGGTGCGCCTCGCGAGGATTTGGAGACGGTCACGGGCGGCTTTGAACATGGCTATCTGGATCGGCGACGGGTCAGCCAATTTATTCGGATCGCCGGTTGGCAGGGCTAATGGGTAAATCGTCACCCCTTGAGCATCAGCCTGGTTCAAAACCCGGTTCAAAGCATCGTTGGTTTCAGGCTTAATAGTGTTTTCGATTTCGCTGACGCCGACTTTTTGCAAAACATCACGGTCTTTGTCACGAACCGAGGAGTCAATTCCGTCGGTTAAAACTAAAATCGCTTTTCGCCGTTTTCCTTCGCTGGTCAGCTTTTGCATAGCCATCGTCAGAGCTTTGTAAAGTTGAGTCGCCAAACAACTCCATCAGAACGTCTTCGTTGGGGACTTGTTTAGTAATCTCCGGCTGGGCGGGCGAGTGCTGTCCGCCGCGGTTTTTCTTTCGAGCCATCAATGATCTCCTCTCGTCGTCCTCAACTGTTCCCCGGCGAACACGGGCCGGGCTCCCGCCTCGGTTGCTCCCGTGTTACTTAATGTACTTAATGTACTTAAGAGTACTTCGCCACGGCGGCAGCCAGTTCCTCGGGGCGGAACGGCTTCGTGATATAGTCATCGGCGCCCTGGTTCAGGCCCCAAAAACGATCGGAACTCATCGTTTTGCTGCTGACCAGGATCACCTTCAGATCTTTAGTCTCCGGCGCCGTGCGCAGTTGCCGGATTACCTGAAAGCCGTTCTTCTTCGGAAGGATGATGTCCAGCAACACCAGATCCGGCTTCGCTTCAAGGATCTTCTCAAGGGCTTCCTCCCCGTTCATCGCCGTAATCAGATTGAATCCTTTTCCTTCGAGCGCGGACATCATGAGGCGCAGTTCGGTTGGACTGTCGTCTACTAATAGGATCGTCTTAGCCGCTTTCATAATGTCTCTTCAAAGCCCCTTAAGCCGCTTAATCTAACAACGTCGCTTTTGTGTATTTCTGTAGGGTTGAAATCAACAAAGAGGATTGCGGCGGCTTTGTCAGGTAATCGGTGGCGCCCGCCAGCCTGCCTCGCACCTTGTCAAAGAAGCCGTCGTGTCCGGAGAGCATGATCACCGGAGCCCTGGCTGTCTTGGGGTGGGCCCGCATGATCTTACAGACCTTGTATCCGTCTATTACCGGCATGCCGATGTCCAGCA
>JANOEF010000013.1:0-7069 GCA_031413075.1 Acidobacteriota bacterium
GATGATTACGATTATGATGATTATTACAGCGGTTTCGGCAGTTCCGAAGATATTGAAAATGTCGTTGAATCAATCGAAGATTTACTCACAGACGGGCATTTTGAAATGGTCATTGATTTATGCGAATACGGTTTGAAAAAAGCGTCAAAAGCCATAAATTACGTTCACGAATCGGACGGCGGACTGGAAACAGCGATAGATAATTTGCAAGAACTTCACCTCGCGGCTTGTCTCGAAGCCAAACCTGAGGTTGAAAAGTTAGCCAGTCGTTTGTTTGAATGGGAATTAAGTGACGGTTACGATGTTTTTTATCATGCCGCAGACAAATACGCCGATGTTTTGGGCAAAAAAGGTTTGAGTTTCTACCGTCAATTGATTGAAAAAGAATGGGATAAAGTTCCCGCCCTGAAACCGGGTGAGAGCCGTTCTTTTGAGGGAAATCGTTATCGAATAACCAATATGATGGAATCGCTGGCCTCTGGCGAAGGCGACATCGAAAAACTTGTCGAAATCAAAAGCCGTGATTTGTCGAGTCAATATAGGTATTACGAAATTGCTGAAATCTATCGTGTAAACAAAAAATATGACCAGGCTCTGGAATGGGCTGAACGCGGTCTCAGCGATTTCTCAAAAGATGCCAGATCTGATTATCGCCTGGGCGAATTTCTGGCACACGAATATCACCGCCGCGGCCGACACGATGAGGCCATGCGGATTGTTTGGAAAAATTTTGAAGACAGTGCCGATTTTTCAAATTATGTTAATCTCAAAGAACACGCCGACGAAATAAAACCCGCCAGCACCTGGCAAACTTGGCGTGAAAGGGCTTTGGATCTGATTCGTCAACAAATCGCCGACAGAACGAAAAATAATATATCAAAAGGCTGGTCTTACCTTCGAGTGGATAATTCCTTAATTGTGACGATTTTCTTACACGAAAACCTTCTCGAAGAAGCGTGGCAAGAAGCTAATCGCGGTGGTTGCAGCGAAGATTTATGGCTCAAACTCGCCAAAATCAGAGAAAAAGAACATCCGACCGACACCCTTAAAATTTACCAAGACCGCATTGAACCAAAAATAAAAGAAACCGGTAACCAGGCTTACGACCAAGCCGTAATTTGGCTCAAAGAAGTAAATAGACTGATGAAGCAACTCGGCCAAGAAGCTGAGTTTGAGAGTTATTTGGTTGCCTTGCGGGTCAATTACAAAATCAAACGAAACTTTATAAAATTATTAGATTTAACCAAATGGTGAGCCATGGCAGAAATCAAAAATCAGAAATTCAAAATCCAACTGTGTTTTCTACTTTTACTTCTAATCAGTCAAAGTATTTATTCGCAACCATTTGAAAATGACTACTATCGTTTAACTACGCAATGGCAAGGCGAAGGCAAATCGTTAGATGTGATCAACGACGGCACAAATAACAAATTACAGTTAGCCGCGACCGACAATTTGTCAGGTCAAGCTTGGAAAATCACAGCGGTTGGAAACGGTTATTACCGATTGACTACGAAATGGCTGGGCGAAAGTAAATCGTTGGATGTTGTCAATGACGGCACAAATAACAAACTAAAATTGGCTGAAACCAAAAATGCCTCCGGACAGTTTTGGAAAATCACCCCGGTTGGAGATGGCTACTATCGTTTAACTACCAAGTGGTTAGGTGAGGAAAAATCATTAGATATCGTTAATGACGGCACCAACGACAAATTAAAATTAGCGAATACCTCTAACGTCAGCGGACAATTATGGAAAATTACCAATCTTTCACCGAAGACCGAAAATACCGATCCGGCTTCCGAAAATGTTAAAGATTTTAAGGAAATGTCTGTGTCCGGTTTTAGGATAATGGTTAATCCGAACCTGGTCGGAAAAGAAACGACCAATCAAGCCCTCGAAATACTTGCCGACAGATTAGAGTTGATTAAAACCGTCCTTAAACCTACACATTTACAAAAACTAAAGAAAGTCGCGTTTTGGATAGAAGGAAAAAAAACTAATGGAGGAATGGTCTATCATCCTTCCAAAGATTGGTTAATAAATAATGGCTATCCGGCACAAATGGCAAAATCTATTGAGATTAATAATGTCCGGCACTTTATTGATTGGCAGGGCGATCAACCCTTTATGGTCTTGCACGAACTGGCTCACGCCTATGACGATTTAGTCCTGACAGCAATGCAGGACAAAATCATTCTGGCTTACCAAACAGCCGTCTCAAGCAGAAAATATGATAATGTTGCACATATCAACGGCAGTAAACAACGGCATTATGGATTAACAAATAAGTCGGAATATTTTGCCGAATTAACCGAAGCATATTTTGGAAAAAATGATTTATATCCTTTTACCAAAAACCAACTAAAAGAGTTTGATCCAATCGGTTATCGGCTAATGCAAAAAGCGTGGAAGTAAGCCGATTTTGGATTTTGGATTTTGGATTTTAGATTTTTAGTTTAGAAAAAATGAGAAAAACAAAACCTCGCGAAAAAAAACTCTCCGCGTCTCCGCGTCTCCGTGTCTCCGCGTTAAATCCTTTGGTTGCCGTTATTATGGGTTCAACTTCCGATTGGGAAACGATGAAAAACGCCTCAGATATTCTGACGGATTTCGATGTTCCCTCCGAAGCACGCGTCGTTTCGGCGCATCGGACGCCTGATTTATTGTTTGAATTTGCCAAATCTGCTGAGTCTCGCGGAATCGAAGTCATCATCGCCGGTGCCGGAGGGGCGGCGCATCTGCCCGGAATGTGCGCTTCGCAAACAATTTTACCTGTCCTCGGTGTTCCCGTTCAAAGTAAAGCCCTTTCGGGAATGGATTCATTGCTCTCAATCGTTCAAATGCCCGCCGGAATTCCGGTCGGAACGCTCGCCATCGGGCCCGCCGGTGCAAAAAATGCGGCACTACTGGCAATTTCGATTTTGGCAAATTCGCGTCCTGAATTACGGAAAAAACTTCGAGAATTCAGAAAAAAGCAAACGGAAACGGTTTTGGCTTCTGAATTGGAATAAGCACAAAAGTATCCCCGGAAGATTGAAATATTTTTAGAAATGACCGCCCGTGAAATTATCAAAAAACTCGAATCCCTCGAAAATCCTGTCAATATTGCGGGCATGAAGCGGTTTGGGATTGTCACTAAAAAGGCTCTCGGCATTTCGGCGCCGGTTTTGAAAAGTCTGGCCAAAGAACTTAAAAAAGACGCGAAAGACCGGCACACCTTAGCTTTGGAGCTGTGGGAAACAGGCATTCACGAAGCACGGGCGATTGCCTATTTGATTGATGACCCGAAACAGGTGACAGAAGCGCAAATGGAAGCCTGGGTCAAAGACTTTGATAATTGGGCGATTTGTGACGGAACCTGCGGACATCTTTTTTGCAAATCCGAATTTGCCTCTCAAAAAGCTTTTGAATGGTCGGCTCGCGAAGAAGAATTTATTAAACGAGCCGGAATTGTCCTCATCGCCTGGCTCGCCGTTCACGACAAAAAAGCCGATGATCCGCGAATTGCGCAGTTTTTGCCGATTCTCGAAAGCAAGGCCGACGACGAACGAAATTTTGTCAAAAAAGCGGTTAATTGGTCGCTTCGGCAAATCGGAAAACGTAATCTCAATTTAAACAGCCTGGCCATTGAAGCAGCCGCACGCATTAAACACCAAAACACAAAATCGGCGCGTTGGATCGCCGCCGATGCCTTGCGGGAACTGACCGATGAGAAAACCCTTGAAAGATTGCGAAAAAAAGACCGGAAAAGATAATTCATTTTTTGGGCTTTGGCAATTTCGTTAAGGTCACGGTGACGATGAATTGGCCGCCATTATTTTCGGGCGCATTGTCATTTATACAAAATTCGATCTTCCCGCGCTCATCCGGATAATTTCGCCAGTTTCCGTTTGAGCCGTTAGCAGTCAGCGCCGCCACATTGGAGAATTTCCCGTCAGCATACCGAGTCCGCATCAACAATGCTCCGGTCGGAAATTCAGAAAATATTCGTCGGGATTTGGTTTTTGCATCCTTGACCCCGCTCGACGACGTCCCGGTTTTAATGCCGGAGATGTCAGCTTTCCCCTGAACCGTAGTGCTAAACTCTTCCAATGGAACGACATCAATATCTGAGAGTTGCCAGCCCTCGTTGGCATAAACCGTGAAACTGCCCTTCTTTGTCGGCTCGATCGGCGGAGTAAAAGAGACTTGCGGGGTCGGAGTTTTGACCAATGGAGTCGGAGTTGTGGTGAGCGTCACCGGTTTGTCTGCCGGCGGAATCAGATTGTAAATTACGATCATCGCCGCCGTTCCGATCAACAACAAAAATAATGCGCCGATACCGCCTAAAAGCAAGAAGGTTCGGTTTTTTCGGGGCGGCGGCGCGCTCTGCTGAAAAGGCGGCCCGAGGCTGGTTTTTTTTCCAACCAGAGTCTCGGTTTCGCTATTGCCAAAGACAGTCGGCGAGCTCTTAAAAAAAGTGGCTGGAGAGTTTTGGAAGTTAGCTGTCGGGGTCGAAAGCGGAGTTCCGCACTCCAGACAATAACTCATCGAATCTTCATTTTCTAACTGACAGTACTGACATTTTTTCATTTTCTCTTCATTTTTCAGCCTCTTTCAGCAAATCTATTTTTGCTCAAATTCAAAATCGTACACATTTAATTGTTTGATCAATCCATCTGTCTTATAAATCAAATTAACATTCAGTTGCAGATTGTATTTGCCCTTCGGCAAACCGAACGCCGTATAAGGGATAAAAAGCGGTTGATCTTTATATTCAGCCACATCGTAGGCAGGGCGCAAAAGCTTAAAGACGGCTACCTGTCCGTTTTTAGAGCGAAAAGCAGGCATTTTACCGTTGATCGGAGTACCGTCAGTTTTTTGAAGATAGATCGCCAAATAGGATTCAACCCCTTTCATATTGTTGGTGGTAAAACTGACATACATCCGCATTCCTACCTGACCGCCTTCTTTAACATTAAAGTCCACTCGCATATCTTCGTAATCCGCCGAATGCTCAGTATTTTGCGGATTATTTGGAATCTTGGTCGGGGTCGAAGACACAATCGGCGTGGACGGCACAACCGGCGTCACTCTGGGCGGGAGAGGGGTCGGGGTTGGGTCGCCGCCACTTCGCGAATATAATACCACCACGCCGATGCCAACGATACCGATTCCGCCCAAAACTAGCAATGCAATGAGTCCGCCGACAATTAAAAGTGTCTTAGAACTTTTTTGGGGCGGTGATGGGGGAGAAAGATTCGGAGTTGCCGCAAAATTCGGAGTCGGCGGCGGAAAATATGACTGATTAACTACGGTTTTGGTTTCCGGCGGCGGCGGAAAATTGGTAATCACCGTTTTAGGTTCCTCCTGAGTCGGTGTCTGAAAATTGGTGACCACCGTTTGTGTTTCCCGGGATTGCGGCGGATTGGTCACAATGTCGGTTGGGAACGATACGGTCGGCGATGAGGTTGACGCGGCAACTCCCAAAGGCGTTCCGCATTCCAAACAAAAATTCATAGCATCAGTATTTTCCTTGCTACATTTCGGACATTTTTTCACGGCTGATTATTCTCCTTTCGCTGAGACACTTTTTTTTGTGTCACTACTGCCAAACAAACTGATTTTAACCCGTAATTTCGTAAGAATAAAGAAAATTTGGTGATTCCATTTTTTTTACTGTGAATTTTGGATTAAACTTATCCGAAATGTTACATATTCTCGCCTTAGACATCGGAACTTCGAGCGTTCGCGCCGCCATTTACGACCAATCGGGAGATGTTTTGCCTGAAACCGTGGTCAAAAAAGAACGCGTCGTTCATTTTACCGAAGACGGTGGAGCAGAGTTGACGGCAGACGAAGCCTTTGCTCAAGTCGTTGAAGCAATCGAAGAAGTTTTGGCCAAAACTACCCAAACCATTGATTACGTTGCGGCTTCGTGCTTTTGGCACAGTTTGATCGGGGTTGACTCTGAAGGAAACGCAACTACCAAGGTTTTTACCTGGGCAGAAACCCGTCCGGCCAAATATGTCCAGACTCTGCGCGATAATTTAAATGAAAAAGAAGTTCACAACCGAACCGGTGCCAGATTTCATTCGAGCTTTTGGACAGCCAAATTATGGTGGCTGAGAGCGGAACACCGTGAAGTTTTTGAAAAAACCGAGAAATGGCTTTCGTTTAGTGATTATCTGGTCCTGCGCCTCTCAGGCGAAGCAAAAACAAGCGTTTCGATGGCGAGCGGCAGCGGGATTTTCGATATTCGCCAAAACGATTGGGATCAGGAACTTTTCAGTTTTTTACATATCGAGCCGGAAAATTTGCCAAAAATAGAGAGTGATAGTTTCACCTTTCAAACCAGCCGTTGGGAGCGTCTGAAAGAGTCCAAATGGTTTTTGGCCATCGGTGACGGCGCAGCCAATAATGTCGGCGCCGGATGTCTTGAGAAAACCGAAGCGGCTTTGATGATCGGCACTTCGGGCGCCATGCGGGTGGCTTTTGCGGGTCAGGTTCCGGCCAATATCCCGGATGGATTATGGTGTTATCGGATCAATAGTTGTCGAGTTATCGTCGGCGGCGCATTGTCCGATGGCGGCGGATTGTATCGTTGGCTCAAAGACACGCTCAAAATTGCCGAAGTTGATGACGAAGTCGAGGCCGAAATAAAAAAGCGCGAACCTGATTCGCACGGACTGACATTTTTACCCTTCCTGGCCGGCGAGCGCAGCACGGGCTATCACGAAAACGCGAAAGGAGCGATTTTAGGTCTCACCCAACACACCAACGCGGTCGAAATAACTCAAGCCGCGATGGAATCGGTTGCTTTTCGTTTCGCTGAAATTTTTGGACAATTGCAGCAAATCGTTGAAATTAAAACGATTATCGCTTCCGGTGGAGCGTTGCGCGAATCACCGGTGTGGACACAAATCATCGCCGATGTGCTCGGACAAAACTTGAGTTTGCCCGATACCCGCGAGGCCTCGAGTCGAGGTGTGGTTCTTTTGGCGTTGGTAAATTTAGGCAATATTGCTGATCTTACATTATTACCTACTCACGAAGGTGCGAGATTTAGTTTTGACCAGCAACGTCG
>JANOEF010000014.1:0-1898 GCA_031413075.1 Acidobacteriota bacterium
GATAAAAGAAACTCCGCAAAGAAGATCAATTAGGAGCGACCAATAAAACCATTGTGTAGGACTGCACCAGCGGTGGTCTCTTTTACCATGATGACCCCATGCCGATGCCCAGGGCTCTGCAAATGCCAATGTTTTTCCGGAGCGGCAATCTTCATAAAATATTCTATACTGACGTTCAACATCTGATGAGTGTGGTTCTGCTTCGCTGGATGTATGAAACCAACAAAGTTTTCCGGTTAAAAACTGTTTTTTGTACTTTGCCTCAAGTGATTCATTTATCGTATTCCGGACAAATACATTTATAACACCGTCGAAAAGTTTAATATAGCTATCCAAAACATATTCCTCATATTCATTTTTCAACTGCCTGGTCCATTGTTTAATTTCAATTGATTGATCATTTTTTTCAGGAATAATCCATTGTTTTAAATCAAGCTCAGTTGCTTTAACAGTTAAATGCTCTGTGCCAAAACCATTGAAATTTTGACGGATGCCAATCAAATATTTTCTATTTTCATTTGTTTTGAGAAAATCAGCAAAGGCTTTTAGCATGTTAATATAAGCATCTCTATGAGTGGGGTGCCAATACATTATACTGCCTTTTGGATCCCTTATTTGCTCCGAGAATTTCATTGGATGGTATGGAACTTCATCATAAAGCCATTCAGGTTTTAAATTGCCATTTATTTGAATGGTAGTGTACATTTTCCTGCGGCCGAATTTTTCTAATTCTTCCGCTATTTTAGAGAAATCATATTTGTTTTTTTCAGGAGCAAGTTCTCTCCATTGAAAAACCATCTGACCACCTATCATGTAAGGTTGTTCGAGAAATTCATTTTCATTTACTTTATTTTTATACCACAAAGCGTAAAGTCCTTCGGCTCCTGTAAGATTTTGTTTTTTATCGCCGGCCTTATGTGAAGGTTGTGCCAATAATAAACCTTGCATCAAACAAGTAAAAAAAACTAAAATCAACTTCTTCATAATATATATATTTTCAGATCAATTTCAATAAGTCCATTATTTTAATCCATTGCCAGTGGTAACTGTACCAAGGGTTAACCAACCGTCTTTATCGACATCCTGCTTTTCGTTGGCAAATCGAAGAACCCTGGATTTTGTGGAATAACTATCGAGCGGATTTTTAAACCTCATCAGGATTTTGTATACATCTTTTGAGGGAAGCTTTCCACTGAAAGTCTTTAAATAATCGGTAGTTGCCGGATATAATGTATGGGTATTCCAATCAGCAGTACCGATACTCTGAAACCATTGACCTGCACTGTTGATGGCCGAAAATTCGACCTGCCAATTGTAGTAAATGGGAGCAACTCCACGGTTTTGAATGATTAAATCAAGTTTGAAACTATCAGCTTGGAGGGGTGTTAACTGAACCGATTTTACAAAAAACTGATATCCCATCATCTTATGTGTCTTTAATGCATTTACCACCTCAGTTGGGGTGGGTTCAGCTTTAAAAAGATACATCGCTTTCATAAAACTAAGGTGGGTTGTATTAATGCAGGTTTGTAAATCTTCCATTCGCATATTGTCTTCGGTGCTGAAATTAGCATTAGGCCATTCATCAAAAAAATTGTTTTGAAGCTGAGGACGAAGTTCCCCTGCGATAGGGTGATATTTGTACACCTCGGCTATTGTATCTTTAACGATATTGCCATTCCAAAAACACCAATTACTATTGCAGAGTGTAAAGTATCCAAAGGAATCGTCGTAGTAGCCCATTGACATTTTTTGAGAAGATGCAACATGATTCGATTGGCGAATTCCGATATGAGTCTTAGGGAAAGCATTCAGATAGGCCGTAATCAAGCGGTTCTTGTTTGTCTGATTCATTTGTCTTTCGACTTCAGGGTGTGTATGCCATTCGCCCCATTTGC
>JANOEF010000015.1:0-13215 GCA_031413075.1 Acidobacteriota bacterium
TCTGTTGAAGACCATAATCGTTTACATGGGGATTTGATGAAAGGCGAAAATAACCCCATGGTTCGTGCCAAAACCGAATGGAGCGAAGAAAAATGGGCAGAATATAGCCAGAATATGTCCAAAGCTGTCAGCGGAGAGAAAAATGGAAGATTTAGCGGATTTAGCAACGAAGATTTGAAAACTTGTGCTTTAGAGTTTACCAAACAACTAGTCCGCAGATTTTCAGCCAAAGAATGGGCAAATTATGCAGGTGAGCGTGGATTGCCGACTCAATTTTCCAAATGGCGCAATGACCATCTAGGCGGGGTCTTAGGTTTAGCAAAATGGGCGGCGGCGGAACTGGGCTTGGAACACGGTGACAAAGACCCGCGTTCCGTTAAACTTTATTTGAAATTGACGGCGCAAGGATACGACTGCGTTTTTATTGATGGTCACGTTCACATCAACAAAAATTGCGAGGTTTGCGGGGAGCATTTCGTAACTATCCCTTATCGCCGTGAACACGGAGTTTGTTCGTCCGTTTGTGCTCTAAATTCTTATCGAAATACAGTTCCAAATTGGGAAGCTAATAGAATTGCCAATGTAAAAGCCGGACACGAAAGAAGAAAAATTGATCTCAGAAAACAACAAGTAGAAGTTTTCTTGGAATGTAAATCTCTTGGCAACCTGAAAAAAGAAGATTGGATGAAAGCCTGTAAAGCGAAAGGAATTAGTGCAGAAATTTCCAGGAAAACAAGTCCATTTCGTAACTTTGAAGCCTTGAAAGAAACCGCTTCGATGACCAATCACAAAGTTGTTTCAGTTGTTTTCGATGGTGAAGAAACCGTCTATAACGGCACGGTTGACGAGTTCCACAATTTCTTTATCGGTGGTTTTGAATCGCGCACAGAAGGCGGAAAGCCAATGTTTTCATATGTTTGCAATAAAAACTGCGGTGAGCAATTTTTACATTTTTCTAACTCGTGCAATTTAGGTTCGATTGATCTGGCAAAATTTTACATAAAAGGCGGCGACGGCCTGAGCGTGGAAGAGAACATTGATTGGGATCGTCTGGCGCATTCGACCCATCTCTGCACGCAGTTTTTGGACAATGTCATTGATGCCGGATATTTTCCGCTTGATTCGATTGATGATGTGGTCAAACGGACGCGTCCGGTCGGTCTTGGGATTATGGGGTTTGCCGATTTATGTTTGAAACTCCAAATTACCTACGGCGAGCCGGATTCGATTGCCTTGATGGATAAAGTCATGGGTTTTGTTCGCAAAGAATCGTGGAAAGCCTCGCTCAAATTAGGTTCGGAAAAAGGAACTTTTCCTGAATTTGAGGCTAATCGGGAGGCATATGCCAAGTTTTTGTATGAAGAAATCGGCATTTCGCCCGACACTCCGTTAACTCCGCGAAATTACGAAACGACGACCATTGCTCCGACCGGCACCATTTCGCTGGTGGCCGAAACTTCTTCGGGTTGTGAGCCGAATTTCTCATGGGCCTATGTTCGCCAGGATACGATCGGGACCCGCACCTATGTCCATTCATTAGCGGCCGAGGCGCTCGGAATTTCGGTTGATCAAACCGATGAAGAATCAATTAAAGCGGCCGCTCAATTTGTGGTTGAAAATGAGGACAAATTACCGAAATATTTTATTTCGGCTTTGAACATTACTTCCAAACAACACGTGCAGGTTTTGGCCGCATCACAAAAAAATGTTGACAATTCCGTTTCAAAGACTTGTAATGGAGCTAAGGATGATACGGTTGAGTCGGTTGACGAACTCTATCGTCTGGCACGAGATTTAGGATGTAAATGCGTTTCGTATTATCGTGACGGTTCACGGGATGGACAGGTTTTAACCAGTATGAAGGCTGAAGAAAAAACAACGGAAGAAGTTCAGACGACAGAAGATACAGTCGGGCAAAATCAAGAATTTATGGTGGTCGAAAAACAAAAAGAAGTTTCTGAGCATATTGAGCGCCCACGCGAATTGCAAGGCTCAACCTGGCGAATTCCGTTTGACGGTCAGAATCTCTATGTCACAGTTAATCACAACGGCGAACGGGTTTTAGAAGTTTTTGCGACCGGTCCGATTTCCGAAGGGGTTGGATTACTGGCTTCGAAAATGCTTCGCGGCGGATTTGATGTCAAAGAAGTGGCCCGCAGTTTGAACAAAGTAACTGCCACCCACGCGGTTTGGTTTAACCAAAGGCTTTTGACTTCGCCGGAACAGGCCGTCGCCGAGTGTTTGCTCCTGATTGACCGAAGGTTAAAGGATTTGCCGCAATCAGAACGTCAGATCAGCAAAATAGAAGCTGAAAAAAAGGTTGAAGAGACGAGTGGAAAGGCCGAAGTCGTCGCTTATTCTGAAACAAAAATGGGCAGTTTAATCGGTGAATGTCCCGAATGTCATGGTCAACTCGAACACGCTTCGGGCTGCGATTTTTGCCGTGATTGCGGATATTCGAAATGCAAGTAAACCGATTTTAGATTTTGGATTGCCGATTTTGGATCGGTTTTCTAAAATCTAAAATCTAAAATCGTTTCTATCCCCTAGAAAACTGTGAATTACTATTCGACCTGTGGTGTAAGTGCACCACAGGCTTTTTTTCTGGATGGATGATTGATTTCGGAATATCCGAGTGCGAAGCATAATAAATTTTACTAGGTAAAATTTCAAAACTCATTCAACTTGGAAGTTCCAATTGAGCGTGTTACGATTTTCTATTACAAAATGAAAGAAAATATTGAAGTAACACGCTTTCCGAATGGTCTGACAATTTTAACCGAGAAAATGCCTGATGTGCGTTCCGCCACCTTGGGCTTTTTTTACCGGCTCGGCTCACGACACGAACCGGCGGGTCTGAATGGAATTTGTCACTTTATCGAACATTGCGTTTTTAAGGGGACGACCAAAAGAAAGGCCCTCGAAATCGCCATCGAAACCGACCGGCTCGGCGGACATTTTGACGCTTTTACGATGCACGAACAGACCGGGTTTTCCATGAAAGTTGTGGATTCGGCCTTGCCAAACGCCTTTGACTTAATGGCGGATATGCTGACTAATCCAACCTTTGAGGAGGTTGAATTAAAACGCGAGCAAAAGGTCATCATCGAAGAAATTAAAATGGTCGAGGATTCGCCCGAAGACCTTTTGGGCGAAATCTTTCAAGCCAAATATTATCCGAACCATCCGCTCGGGAGTTCCATCGCCGGAACTCCGAAAACCGTCCGGTCGTTTGATCACGAAGTCACCCGAAAATACCACGAAGAAAACTTTTGTTCGCCAAATCTTGTCATTGCGGTAGCGGGAAATATTGAACACACACAAGTTATCGAATTAGCCGAAAAGTTTTTCGGTTCACAGTTCACAATTCACAATTCACAATTAAAAATTCAGAGACCGATTCCAAATCCGGTTATTTTGCTTAAACAAAAGCCGGAGTTAGAGCAAACGCATTTGTTGTTGGCCACGAATTGGGTTGAGGCAAAATCGGAAAAACGATATGCCGCGCATCTGCTTGAAAGCGTTTTGGGGAGCGGAACGTCGTCGCGTCTATGGCAAAAGATCCGCGAAGAAAACGGCCTGGCGTATAGCGTCGGAGCGAGCGGAATGTCATTTGAAGACTGCGGAATTTTTTCAATTTATGCGGGAACTTCGCCCAGACAGTTAGCTAAAACGATTGATTTGAGTTTGTCCGAATTGAAAAAAATCAAGCGTGAAGGCGTACGGGAAAACGAACTCGAATTGGCCAAACAACAAACCATCGCCGGAGTGTTGTTGGGTTTAGAAGATTCGGGTGTGCGAGCCGGCAACCTGGCTCAAAGCGAAATGACGCACGGCAGACAAATCTCGCTCGAAGAAACGCTGCAAAAAGTTGAAAATGTTAGAGTTGAGAATTTACAGGAAATTGCGGACGAATTCTTTCAGACTGAAAATATCGCACTGGCCGCCATTGGGAATCTGAATGGTTTTAAGCTGGGGCGGGAAAAATTAGAGGTGTAATAACTCGATGAAAAATCTAAATCTAAAAAAGACATTTCTAAACACTCTCATCGGTTCAATTGTGGTCAGCGCATTGTTGGGCATTTGGGCGATTTTGTCGGGTGAATTCGGGGAGTTTCAAGCCAGAATTTTAGGCACCACTTTAACGGTGGTCGGGACAAGTTTGTTGGGGTTGGCCTGCGGTGCTTTTTGGGAAAGTCCGCGTTCATCTGAAATGGCTCTCAAAGCGATTCCGGCGGCGGGTATTATACTGGCTTTTGTGGCGGCTCTGATGGTGCTCATTATGATCTGGGGAAAATATGACGATATTTGGAAAGCCGCCGCGATTTCGGGTATTTTCGCATTTTCATTAGCCCAATTGTCACTTTTGTCCATGGCCAATCTGGCCAAAAGATTTGAATGGGTGCTAACCGTGGCTTTTTTAGTCGTCTTGAGTCTGGCCGCGATAAATTCGATTTTGATTATTGTTGAACCGGAGAGCGAAAGCAATTTTGTGATGCGTTTAATTGGCGTTCTGGCCGTAATTGATGCGGCCATAACGGTTATGATTCCGATTCTGCACCGTTTGAGCCGTGGAGACTTTTCCGGCAATCAAACCTCGCTTGAGAAAATTGACGCCGAAATTTTAGGACTTAAGGAACAACTTGACCGGCTCGAACAACAACGCGAAAAAATTTTGAATAATAAAGAATAAATTACTTTTCTTGGGTTTCTTCTTCTTGGGCTAAATCGTGCGTGATTTTCTCCCGGATAATGCCTTCGTCGGCCCGCAAATCACCTTCGGCGCGAGCATTTGCATCGCCGGTTAAAACTCCTCCGATACTTTCCAGTTCGCCAACAATAATTTTAGCGACATTGGAAATTTCTTCTTTCAGCGTGCTTTTTTCATTTTCGTTTTCCATAAAATTATTTTACCACATTTGAATATGAAATCGGGTCTTTGACACCCGCCTGAGCAAATCCGCGGAGCCGCAAAGCGCACGAATCACAGGTGCCGCAAGCCAGGTCTTGGCTCCGATAACACGACCACGAAAGCTGTAAAGGAGCATTTAATTCCAAACCTGTTTTGACGATTTCGGCTTTTGAAAACTCAATTATCGGGGTTTTGATTTTGATAACGGTCTCAGGTTTAGTGCCGGCCTCAATCGTTTTCTCAAAGGCTTGGTAAAATTCAGCGCGACAATCAGGATAGCCGCTCGAATCTTCGGCAACGGCGCCGATATAAATCGAACTTGCCCCTAAAACTTCCGCCCAACTGGTGGCAATAGCTAACATATTGGCATTGCGAAAAGGGACGTAACTGGTTGGAATTTCCTGGCTGTCAAGATTCGCTTCGGTGACTTCGATTTGCTTATCGGTCAGGCTCGAACCGCCGATCTTGGCTAAATATTCAATCGAAACGTCCAAACGATTTGCAATCCGGTAAAAGTCGGCAATCTCATTAAAAGCCTGACGTTCCCTCGCTTCGGTGCGTTGCCCGTAGGAAATATGAAGGAATGCAACTTCTGAATTCTCACTTTTGGCAATCGCCGCCGTGACGCACGAATCCATCCCGCCGGAAACGAGGACGATGACGGATGACGGAGGTTTGATGGCGGGTTTGATTTCAGAACTCATCGCTTTTATTTGCCTAAACCATCTTGTAAAATCTGCGAAAGTCTCCAAATTAAAAGTAAGCCTGAATTATCGGAAACGTATTGAACTTCGCTCATATCATCAACTGTAATTGCCATCGCAATTCGTCCGCGACGGGTGTAGATGATGCCGACATCCGAGCGCAGGCGATCAAGTGCGCCGGACTTTGAAGCCGAAGGAATTGTGTCGGGCAGATTGCGTCCAATCGCTTCTTTGTATTGTTGGCGTTTCAGGATATTGAGCATTTCAGCTGAAGCTTCTTTCGAAACTACTGCACCTTTTTCCAACATTTCCAACAGTTTAACCATATCTTTGGGTGAGGAAACTCCGATTCCGAAAAGTTTATAGAACGGGTCAGCGACCGCCTTTGAGTCGCCACCACCGCCTATTTTGCGCAAACTGCGGGTTTGTTTTAAGCCCAGAGTATCAAGAAAATCGTTGACGCTATCAGCCGTAACTTTATCAATAATCAAGTTTGTCGCGGTATTATCCGAGACCACGATCATCAGATTAGTCAGAGCTTTAAGGTCAATTTTTGAGCCTTCGGAAAATTCGCCCAAGATGCCCGACCCGCCTTGTTTGTTTTGTTTGGTCAGCGTGATTTCGTCCGTCCATTTGATTTTGCCTTGCTCAACTTGCCGAAAAACCTCGGTCATAATCGGCAGTTTGATGGTGCTGGCAGTGCGAACCTGCTCATCTGCCCGCAGCGAATAATCTTTGCCGGTGTCGAGATTTTTGGCATAAATCCACGCTTTGCCTTTGAAATTAACAATTTCAGCGTTTATTTTTTCTTCAAAGGTTGGGGAGAATGGAACGGGAGTTGGGGAGTTTTTTGGTTTTTGGGCAAATGATACGGTTTGAAATACAAATAGGAAAGCCAGAGCGAAGATTGTTTTTTTAGACATAAAATTAGAAAAATTATAGTAATTTTTTCTCAATTATAAATCTAATTGAACGAATTCCCCAACCGAAAAAAACAATTGAGGTTGAGATGAATCCGTTCATCGGCCTCAATTGTTTGATAAATTAATTAATTGATGGAACTACAAATTAAGACAGAGTAACTCTGTGGAGTTGATTTTTGAAAAAACCTGATTTCTCCGCTCTTTTGATCCGGTGTTCAGCTAAGCACCAATGCACAATGGACAATGGACAAAGAAGAAAACTTATAAACCAAAGTTGCTCAATTATTTGCCAGTTTTTCTTTATTTTCAATCTGCCGCATTTTTTTTGCTGACCTGCTTATTTACTTCCGACGAAACAAATTAAAAATGAAACTAAGGCCTTGGTGCAGCAAAATGCGGAGAAGCACTCCGCCAACCGTAAAGCCAATAAATGCTAAAGCTATTTCATCGCCGTTACCTGCAAAAACAACTCCAAAAAGTAGAAAGGTTGCGTTCAAAAAAATCATTTTTTACTCCTTCAAATAATAACGGGCAAAATATTTGCCTCTATTTGATAAAGCGAAAAAAGATGGTTGACTCTAACAATATTTTTTAAACTCCGTGAACATCTGCTCCCCAAATGTATTTGTGAAGCTGTAAATTCAGTCTGATCTTCAGATTACTACGGGCCACCGTTTCAGCGATTTTCGCCAGATTTTCAATGCCGAAAACAGGCGAAATTAAAATTTCTCTGGCGCGATTGGCTAAATCGTATTCTTGGATGATTGTTGCCGCAAAGTTCCAATCTTCCACATCGGCAATGACGAATTTTACTTCATCTTTTTCGGGGTTCAATCTTTCCAAATTTGCCCAATGATTACGCTCAAATTCACCCGAAGCAGGGCATTTAACATCTAAAATTAACTTCGCCCGCACATCAACTTTTGCGGTCGAAACAAATCCGCCCGTTTCGATTAAAACTTCGTAACCCAAATCGCAAAGCATTGAAATAAACGGAAAAATATTTTTTTGCGCGAGTGGTTCGCCGCCCGTCACTTCGACTAGATTACAGTTAAACTCACGGAGTTTTGCCAATATTTCATCGAAGCTCATCCGGTTCCCGCCGGTAAAGGTATATTCGCTGTCACACCAGACGCAGCGCATCGGACAACCGGTTAAACGCACAAACGCACACGGGCGACCGGCATGTGAAGATTCGCCTTGAATCGAAAGAAAAATTTCGGTGATACGAAGATCCATAAAAAATTATCCACAGATTAGCACAGATGAGCACGGATAAGAAAAAGTAAAAATCTGTGTTTTTCTGTGTCCATCTGTGGACAATTCTTTCAAAATAATCCAAACCACCGATAATAATTCAAAATCTCGCCAAGCCCGAATGACGCTAAATTGGCCACAACAATCGCGATAAACGAGCGTCCCCAGTCACTACGGGCAAAATCTTCTTTGCCGCGAAAGGCGAGCCAAAAGAACAGACATTCTCCGAGCGGAGCAAAAGTTTCCGCCACGATTAAATATAAGGCCCAGGAGATTGAACCCAATAATGTCGGCAAGACCAGGACGACAATCGGATAGGTGCAAGCCGTGAGCCAGATCCCGCACAGGATTTTCTGCCTTAAACGTAGTTTCGGGGAAAGTAAAAAAATTAAGACGATTGTCTCAATAAAAATCGTAGTCAGATAGCCGATGGGCAAAAAATACCACAGATAATCAGGCGAAATGGCCTCGATCAGTTGGGTTGGCGGTTCGTCGAATAAAAACATAAATTCAATTGTTAATGGTTAATTGTTAATGGTTAATTGTGTACATAATTTAATTGGTTGAGTTAAATTATCAAGTCACTGGCTAAGTTCAGGGATGTTCATTTAACAAGTTTCAATAATTAACAATTAATCATTAAAAATTATCTAAAGCATTGAGCAAGTTTAATTATGTTCAATCAGCAAATTTCACAATTAACAATTAACAATTAACAATTAACAATCATCTAAAGCATCTTAATCAAAAAAGGAAACTCAGCTAAAACGTGCGCGATAGCAAATGCAAAATAAATATCGCGGGTCACCGCATAATTGGTTGAAAATCCAAACCAGAGTGCGATGATGAGCCCGAAACTGATCATCAAAGCCGTTACCACTAACTTCGGAAATCCATTTTCATTAGCAAAAAGCGGAATTTCTTTGAGTTTCCAGGGAATTGCTTTCCGATCAATTAACGGTATCAGAAGAATCCAAACCGAATAATGAATGGTTTCTAAAAAAACGTGGGCGGCAACCAAAAAATGACTCGAAAGATGAGGCAAAATGTTAGCTCCGGCGTGATTGGTAATGACCGAAAAAAGATAGTTTTCCTCCGGGAGGGGCGGCGTTTTAGCAAAAACGACCCAGAGCCCGATGACGAAAAACGGAATTGTGGCCAGACAAATTCGATAGGCGGTGAGCCATTCTCGTTTGGTTCGGCGAATTTGTCTTTCGAGAAAATACATCGCCACCAGCGGATGTAGATAAATCAATGATAACGCCCAATAATTTGGGAAAAGCCAGGCCAGGGAGGCCATAAAAAACGCGGCTGCAAAAGCCCAGCTCCAATCAGATTTTGGACGTTGTCGTCCACGCAAATAAAATAACCAGCCGACCCACAAAATGAAGGCAGTATTCCAGCTCGCCGAGGCAATGGCCCAGGTTTCAAAGTTCCACAGCCAACCGCTGGAGAAATAAATTGCCAGATAAATTGAAGTTAGCAGTATGACGCCGCCGATAGCGACCGAGAAAAAGAGTTTCGATTTGACCCACAGGATCGGCATCCGAGCGGCGAAATAACGAAACTCGAAAAAATTATGTGCGCCGGCAAAGATGAAAATCGTGATAATTGAGGCTTCAAGCGGAAAACTGCCGATGAGAGCGGCAGAAAAGATAGTCAATAAAATAAATGTCCCGGCAAAAATGAGCGGAGAATTATCCGCTCGTCCGAGATTGTTTATGTTACTGATGTTTTGCATGATTACAATTTAATGGTAGTGGCAATGAATTCTTCAAATAATCGTCGCATTTTGCCGTTTTTCATTGATTTTTCTAGTTCCCTCGTCATTTTGTGACCCCAGTCATCGGATTTAGATCTGACTTCGGCAAAAATATCTTCTAACAACACATTAAAGAATTTTCGCCCGACCGGAGTTCTAAGAAAATTCTCCATTCGTTTGGTCGTCTTTTCATCCGGTTCGGCTTGATCCCGGTTAATACCGCCAACGACCATTTGATTAAATGATTGAACCACGGTTTTTCCGTTCGCAGCTTGAAAATAGATGTTTAATTGTCGTAATTCGGCCACCGAAAACTTATTTGAATAATGCTTTTGAAAGGCATTATTAACCCAGCTTCTCACCGAAAAATCCTTAACCATAATCTCCTCGAAAAGTTGCGAAAGTTTTTTGCTAAATTCGGGAACTTTGGACTTGGCGGCGGTTTTTTCCTCGGCGGTCATGGTCCCGGTTTGGTCAACCGTGGCATTAAACATCTCGGCCAGTTCTTTTTCAGTTTTGGCTAACTTTTCTGTTTGCGCATTTTTGAACAATTTTTCAAAAAAGTCGGTTGGAAAAATTGAATCGGTTTTTGTAATGAGCTCCGAAACTAACTTCTTTTTAGCCGGTGAAACCGTTTTTTGTCCAAATGAAAACTGAACTAAGCCTAATAATAGCAGCGAAATAATAAAAATTCTGGGTGTCATTTTTTTGTTCCTCAATTACTTTTAATAAATTCGGCAAAATTTGCCATTCACTAAGTAATCGCCAAAAATAAAAACAAAAAAGGTCACAAATATTTATTCCTCGCCCGCCGGCTTTTTCTCATCGGGTGGATTAGGCACAATCAGTTGAACAGCCTGTGAATTGTCGGTGGCCGTTTCAAGTTTGATTTTGCCGCTCGCCGAATTCCAATAGTCGAAAACTTTTTTATCAAATAACTTACCGGTGATCTGACGTAGTTCGGGCGGCGGTCCGGCATTACCGAGAGCAATGGTTGCTAATGAACCCAGACAAAACAAAATTGAGCCGGCCACCAACGATTTTCCTGTTTTAGTATTGATTTTTCTTGAGCGGGCGAACCAAATGCCGCCAAGTAAAAATGCCGAGCTCATAAATAATCCGCCGATAATTGTTTGAGTACGCGAAAATCCGTTGGCCGCCGCAGCCTCGTTATTTTGTTCGTTGTCAAGATCTTCAAGTTCAGCCCGAAGCTGTTGGATTTGATTTTTTGGAATCACCAGTCTGGCGTTTTTAGCATTTTTATCAAATTGAATGACCAACAGTGCATCTATTGATTTCTTTTGTTTTGGGGGTGGGGTCGGTTTTTCCGTTTCAGGCGGACGAATATCGGCGCTCACAACGACCGAAAACAACATCACTGCAATTAATAAACTCAGTATTTTCTTCATTTAATTTTTCCTTTAATAGTGTCAAAAATTTAGTTTTTCTTCTCACCTGGCTTTTGCGCCTTGTCATCCGTCCCGGCTTCCTTTTTCGGCTCAACCAACTTTTCTTCCTGGTTAATTCCAAGTTGAGCTAAAACATCGGGTAGATTGAGCCCGAGCGCCTGGAGTTGTTGCAAAAGCCCAAAGATCATCATCGGTGTGGTTTGAGCAAAACGGTTGAGCCCGCTTTGTCCGTTTCCATCGCCGTTTCCATTGTCAATCTTCACGATTTTATCAATGTTTGCAAGCGGTTCAGCCACTGCTCTGAAAACCGGAGCAGTGGCTTCGATGATGGAAGGTAATTTTTCGAGAATCGTTTGCAGACGAGCCGCATCATTAAATTCGCGCCACGCAGCAGCTTTTTCTTTGATGGCGGTAGCTTCGGCTAAACCTTGTGCTTCGATGGCTTTAGCCTCTGCTAATCCTTTCGCTTGCAGTTTTTCGGCTTCGGCTAATCCAAGTGCGCGGATTTTTTCGGCTTCGGCGCGGCCTTCGGTTTCGACTGCCATTGCGCGGCCTTGACCTTCTTTTTGCAAGGTTTGTGATTCGGCTTCGGCTTGGGCAATTTGCGCTTGTTTTTTCCCCTCGGCTTCTAAAATCTGGGCTTCCTGCGCGCCCTGAGCGCGAAGCACGGCGGCTTTGCGGTCAGCTTCTGCCTGTTTGACAACTGTTGCTTCAAGTTCCTTTTCTTTCCGCAAAACTTCTTGTTCCTGGACCGCGATTTGTTCCTGCGTCCGGATTCTCTCGATGCGAACTTCTTCGGCCACGACCTCTTGTTGAGCTTTGGCGTCTGCGAGCGGTCCGGCTTGTTTAGCTTTGGCGCGTTCCTTTTCGATTTCGGCTTGAACCTGGGCTTTTTGAATTTCGGTTTCGCGGTTTGATTGGGCGATTAACGCCTCAGTATTGAGCCGAACTTTTTCACCTTCTTGAAGTGCTAAAGAGGCTTTAATTTTGGAATCGCGATTGGCTTCTGCTTGTCCGATTTCGGCATCGCGTTTAACTTCTGCTGTTCGGCGTTTACCCAAAGCATCGAGATAACCTTCTTCATCAGAGATTTCTTGAATCGTTAAAGCATCGAGACCAATGCCCATTTTTTCTAAATCTCCGGCGGCTTCAGACAGTAGTTTCTGAGCGAAACTCTGGCGGTCGTTGTTGATTTCTTCAACGGTTAAGGTTCCTAAAATTGCCCGAAGATGTCCTTCCAGAGTTTGAAAAATCAATCCGTGGAATTGCTCTCGAGGCATTCCTAAAAATCTTTCCGCAGCTGCCCGAAGTGATTGATCATCGCCTTTGATTTTTACATTCGCCACCGCTTTGACCGAGACCGGAACTCCCTGAGAAGTATAAGCCCGGGATGTCGCCAGCGGAACAGTAATGACATTCAAATCAAGATATTCGACCTTTTCGAGAAACGGAATAACGAGGGTTGCACCACCCCGAACTTGACGATAACCAACCGTTGTCCCATCGCCTAATTTGCGGGTGCGACCTGAAATAACCGCCGCTTGATTGGGTGAAACCTTGATGTAATTCTTGCTCAAAAGCGAAAGAGCAATCAGCAAAGCCAGAACTATTACGACTACGATAACTATTGGAATGATTAGAGTCTCCATGTTTTTTACCTCTTTTGACACTTAACTGAGGAACTCTCTGAACTTGATTTACGCCAGTAGCTCAAATGTCCTCGATTGAGTGTTTATTTATTACTGCAAACAAAATTTGATTTGATTCTAAGGTGGATTGAGTTTGAATATCAAGTATTTTCGGTAAAAAGTAGAAATCGTTCGCCCTGGTCGGTGCGCACCAAGACCGAATCATCGGCAAATGAATCAATTCTGACGGTCGTGCCGATTTCGATTTGTGAGTTGTCAGCCGAACGCGCAAGTTTTTCGACCCGCTCTTCGCCGACGGTGAAAGTAACTTGTCCTAATTGATTTGGCAGAATAGCAACTGTGACCCGGGCGGTGCGTCCGATCAGATCGTCTAAACTAACCGAACTGGTAGCCTGTTGACTATGCAAAAGTTTGCCGAAATAAAAAACTACTGCCCCAAAAATTACGCCGCCGAGCAAACCGAACCCGGAACTGATGAGGGCGTTAAATCCCCAGATTGTTCCGATAGCGCCGAAACCTCCGAAAGCCGTCATAAAAACACTGATGACGCGGCTGTCAAGCAATCCGAAATCGTGACCGTCAAGACTGTTGTCAAGATC
>JANOEF010000016.1:0-3076 GCA_031413075.1 Acidobacteriota bacterium
GGGGCTTCGGCTGAATCTGGTTTTCCAAGCTACTGCCTGATGTCGTGTCTGGCATATTTTGACGCTATGAGTTCCGCTAGATTACCCGCCAATCTATTACAGGCTCAGCGTGATTACTTTGGAGCACATACTTATCAACGCCTTGATTTAGAAGGGACTTTTCACACACCGGATTGGGACAAATAAATCCAGGTTTTAAACATAAAAAAGTGCAGTAGATCCGAATTTTGGATTTTGGATTTTCTCTGATGTTTTGATTTTAAGAAATCCTGATTGCTCTGTTCTTTTTATTCGGTGTTCATCCGTGTCTATCAGTGGTTTCAATTTCTTTTATAAATTTTTTGTGGCCATTTACTTAAATCAACTAGACTAAAGTTCAATTTTTCAGCTGGGTGGAGTTAAATACCCCGAGTGATAATTCTCAATTCCAATCATAAAATATCCGGATCTATGACCGGTCATTGATTCAAATTGTAAAGTGCATCTGCGTAACCCGTTTATTTATAGAAATTTGCATTATTTACTATTAATTCTCATATATTTTGTTTTATACTATTTTTAAGAGCAGTTTTACTGCAATAATTGATTAAAATTTGATGAGCCACTAATTCACAGCTCCGCCTGTAACTCCCTTCCATAAAAATCCATAACAGCATCCCAAAAGTAACTTAAGTTCGGGATACAAATCTAAATTCGATGTCAAATAATTTAGCTACCATATCCAAGTTGAATCCAATCCTAAATTTTGAAACACCTTTCGGCGGGATAAAGGAACGCGTGCTAATCGTCGATGATTCGATCACTATCAGAAAAGCTTTTGCCAAATATCTTTCACCACGGTACAACTGCATTGAAGCTGCATCATCCGATGAAGCCTTAGTCCAACTTAAGGATTCTGAATTCGAACTTGTCATTACAGACATTTTAATGCCCGGTATTTCAGGGACGGAACTCCTGAGCCTGATAATTGAGCAATATCCAGAGACAGCGGTTATTATGGTTTCAGGAGTTAATCATCCCCAAAGTGCCTTAGACGCAGTTCGGCTCGGCGCATTTGATTATTTGTTTAAGCCCTGTGAGATGAAAGTCCTTGAAATAACGGTTGAACGTGCTTTAGAAAGACGGAATCTGCTGAGAAATGCGCGCCAGTATAAATTAGATTTGGAAGAGCGTAATAACGAGTTGGCTTTAGGAAAAGCCAAACTAGAACGATTACAGGCACAAATCGTTCACAGCGAGAAGATGGCTTCGCTCGGTCAGCTAGCGGCCGGAATTGCCCACGAACTCAACAATCCGGTGGGATTCATCTACGGAAATATGGATCTTCTCAAAGATTATCTCGAAGATTTAACCAAACTCCTTAATTACTATGATCAGGCTGATTTGCCTGAAAAGATCGTTGAAGGTGCAGCCGGTATCAAAGAGCAGATGGGTTATCAGACATTTCACGAGGATTTAAGTTCAATTGTCACGGACACGAGGGACGGTGCTGAACGCATCCGCAATATTGTCCAAAACTTACGCACCTTTTCACGACTTGATGAAGCCGAATTTAAAAAAACCGATGTGCACGAAGGAATTGATTCGACTATCAGATTATTATCACGGTATTTTAAGGCCGACAATATCAGACTTTTCCGTGATTATCATCAACTCCCGCCGATTGATGCGTTTTCCAGTCAATTAAATCAAGTCTGGATGAATTTACTGGTCAATGCAGCCCAGGCTGTCAGTCCTCAAGGAGGTGAAGTTCGAATTTCAACTCAAACAATTGAAGGTTCTGTCATTGTTTCGATATCTGATACCGGCATAGGAATCTCTGATGAATATCTTGCCAGAATTTTTGATCCGTTTTTTACCACTAAACCAGTCGGAGAAGGAACCGGTTTAGGTCTTTCTATTTCGTTTGGCATTATTGAACGGCATCATGGAAAAATTAACGTCAAATCTCGGCCTAATGAAGGAACCAGCTTTACGGTAACTTTGCCAATCCACATTGAAACGCCCGATTTTAGGGCAAAAATCGAAGAAACAGATAGCGAAGAAAATATTCTGGAGTTTTGAATAGAAAATAAGAATTGGGGAGTAATAAAAGAAATATCAAACTAAAAAGAGTGCAAAATTTATGAACTACAAAATTCTAATTGTTGACGATGAAGCGGCGAATTTGAGACTGCTCGAACGAATTTTCCGAAATCAATTTACTGTACTGACCGCTCTTTCCGGTGCAGATGGACTGGAGCTACTTAAATTACACGAAGTGGCCCTGATTATTTCCGACCAACGAATGCCTGAGATGACCGGCGTCGAGTTTCTTAAACGAGCTTCAGTGATGCGCCCCCATACGGTTCGGATCATTCTGACGGGCTATACTGACATTAACTCTTTGATCGAGGCTATTAATTCCGGTGTTGTTTATAAATATGTGACCAAACCCTGGGGAAACGAGGATTTAAAACAAACAGTTACGGTCGCCTTACATCACTATGAAACCGTTAAAGGTAATTATGAACTGAGCCGGCAAAATGAACGGTTACAGAATCGCTTAAATACAACGGTTGAAAATTTTGTAAATATGGTTGTTCAAATGCTCGGCTTAAAGTCCGCCCAGCTTCCCGATCACTGCCGCCGAACCCGAGATTATGCGGTTGCAGTTGGTCACGTTTTAGATCTTGAACCACAGGAAATAAAGCAACTTTCCCTGGCCGCCTTTCTTCACGAAACAGTTCATCTCGTCAGATTACTTAAAACCAAAGAGTTTACGGAAGAAGAATATCGAATTGTAAAGCAAAATTTTGAACATGAACTGCAATTTTTGGAGTGGATACCGGAGTTGGAAGAAGCGGCTTTTGTGCTTCGTTATCAAAACGAACACTTTGATGGAAGCGGACTGCTCGAAGGGCTTCGCGGTGAACAAATCCCGCTGGGTTCCCGAATTATTGCGGTTGCCAGTAAGTATGATGAATTGACTACTTCTGATCAATCACTACAAAATCAGTCAAAAAATGAAGCAATTAAGACCCTGCAATTCGAGGCCGGAAAAAAATTTGACCCGATAATCGTAAAAATATTATCC
>JANOEF010000017.1:0-2030 GCA_031413075.1 Acidobacteriota bacterium
TGAGCGAGGCGGCCATATCGGCGGCATCATTGGCAGGATTCGGAAGCTCGGAAGTTTTTTGATAAGCGCCGTTGCCGATGACCAGTGCCAGGCGTTTTCCGCCAACGGGCTTATTAGCGACACCGCGATCGGTCTGCGCAAAGACAAGCGGTCCGCAAAAGATCTGGACGATCAGGATTGAAACGATAAATTTCAACTTCATAATTTTTCCCTCACAAATATCAGCCAAGTATTTTTCTCGGTTCGTAGTAAAACGGATAAATCCTTCATTCAAAATGCGTAACACTCGATCCAATATTTTTTGGCGCTCTTAATACTATTCCGGGTTTACCGCGAAAAACACATTTTCCTCAATACGACAAAGTGACGATTATTATCTGGAACTTCTTCAATTTTCCATTACCAGACGAAATCCGGTGAGCACAGATTTCCGGGATGGGTTAAAGAAAAACCGTGTTGCCGAGCGAACTTTCTTGGGGTAATCCATAAAGCTGCCGCCGCGAGCGACCCTATCCTGCCCGGAAGTCGGTCCCCGAGGATCGGTTACCGCAACGCCGAGAAAGTTTCCGGTAAAATCACTTACCCACTCATTAACATTTCCACTCATGTCATAAAGCCCAAAATTATTCGGTAATTTTTCTCCGACAGGTCTCAGGTAAAACTGACCGGCAAATTTACGAGCCCAGGCGTAATCCTTTGTCTGATCGTCGTCATCTCCCCAGTAAAACGCGGTCGAGGTTTCGGCCCGTGCGGAATATTCCCATTCAGCCTCGGTTGGAAGCCGATAACGCCCTTTTCCCATCGTATTCAATCGCCGGATAAATTCCTGCACTTCGTCCCAACTAACACAAACTACCGGTTTATCATCCCCGATCCCCATCGGATTGAATTGATTCCCACAATTTTGCGGGATGCTTCCCATAACTTCCCGCCACTGTGATTGAGTGACTTCATATTTACCCAGCCAGAATCCTTTGGACAATGTTACCTGATGTTGAGTTTCCAAATCCTTATCTCGGTCTTTTTCACTTGCCGCTGACCCCATCAAAAAACTTCCAGCGGGAATTCCATTAAATTCCATACCTAATGTGTTTTTGATACTCTTACCTTTTCGGGGAACCGTGGCTTCTGCTTTCTCAATTAACTGATTGATCCTGGAATTAGCCAGGTCTTTTTGGATTCCGTTCGGATACATTTTAAGGTAATTCTGGTAGGCTTCAATTGAATTTAGTTTCGCGGCCTCTTCCCATTGCCGAAGTTCGCGATTTTGAGTATTTTTTTCATCTTCGGCCACGATCGCTTTCAGCATCAGTCTCGCTGTCGGCGCATATTTACCATTCGGATATTCACTCAAATAGCCATCTACCACAAGTTTGGTTTTGACTCTGGCAACCTCCTGCCACATCACATCTTCTGCGGTGTTTGAATTGATGATGATCGGGTTCGATACCGGTTGTGCTCCGTTGCCGCCACCTCCGGCAAAATAGAAATCTCCGGTCACGATTCCTTCCTTCCACGGCATTTGTTTTTTGCCTGATTTCTCCGAGACATCCCGGGCCAGCTGTTTGATCATCGCATCCAGTTCGAGGTCCGGCTTTCTGATCTGCTCCAACAGTGATTCCGTGAACAATCCGTTGCGCCCCGTTCCATCAGAGGCGACATTTCCCGGTTGCGTTGCATAGAGCATGATCGTCCCCGTCGGCGGGGTGATTTTGGCTAATCCTCCGCCCTCGCCCACATCTCTGAAATTACGCCAACTCCGCGCAAACGGATTATTCCGGCACGCATCCAGAATGACAATATTCAAATCGTTTTTGGCGGCATCCATTTTGTTGAGCAGAAAATTTAAGTTGACAGTCGCATATTCAACTTCATCTTCAGCCGGTATTTCGGCATCCACCGGAATCAGATAATTACTCCCTTTGACCTGTAATCCGTGACCGGCATAAAAAAACAACCCGACGCCGCCTTGGCGCGAGAGTTTGTCGCCGAATTCACGAATCAGGATTTCCATCTGCCGTTTGGATTGA
>JANOEF010000018.1:0-2050 GCA_031413075.1 Acidobacteriota bacterium
CGCCCTCGCGGGTAATCCTAACGCCGGTAAAACTACGCTCTTTAATGCTTTAACCGGTTTACGACAAAAGGTTGCAAATTATTCGGGAGTCACCGTTGAGAGAAAAGAGGGCACTTGGAACATTGGCCAAAAGATGGTTCGGTTGATTGATTTGCCCGGACTCTACAGTCTGGATGCGACCTCGTTCGATGAACAAATTGCCCGCGATGTGTTGACCGGAAAAGTTGAAGATTTACCTGCCCCGGATGTCATTGTCGCCGTGGTTGATGCGACAAATCTCGAACGAAACCTCTATCTGGTGACCCAGCTTTTAGAATATAAGATCCCGATCGTGATTGTCCTCACCATGTTTGATAAAACCAAAGATGCGGGGGTTGAGATTGATATCGAAAAACTTTCGACCAGGTTAAATGTTCCGATGGTGGTAGTCACAAATTCACTCGGACGCAGCAAAGAGGAACTGGCCGAAAAAGTTCTTTCTGCACTTCAACATCCGCCACCGCTCCCGCTCGAACTCCGAGATTTGGCTGATGAATCTGAACAGGGCAAAATATTCAAACGCTACAATTTTATTTCAGATATCGTTCAGGAGTCAGTCATTCAGCAAGATTTACACCAAAAGACAAATTCGGAAAAGATTGACCGGTTTTTAACTCATAAATTTTTCGGTTTAGTCATTTTAGTCGCGATTTTATTGCTTGTTTTTCAAACGATTTTTTCGTGGGCGACTTTGCCGATGGATTTGTTGGAAAAGGGGTTTGGGGCGATTGGTGATTTTACCCGGGCTCAAATGCCCGAGGGGTTACTGACCGATTTAGTGGTCGAAGGAGTTATCGCCGGAGTTGGCGGGGTTCTGGTTTTTCTGCCGCAAATTTTGCTTTTATTTCTTTTTATTTCAATTTTAGAGGACACCGGATATATGGCCCGGGCGGCATTTTTGATGGATCGTTTGATGTCAAAAGTCGGGTTGCACGGCAAGGCTTTTTTGCCGCTGATGTCCAGTTTTGCCTGTGCGATTCCGGGAATCATGGCCGCCCGTACGATCGAAAATCCGAAAGACCGGCTGGCCACGATTTTGATTGCCCCGTTTATGAGTTGTTCGGCGCGGCTGCCCGTCTATGGGCTCATGATTGCGACATTTTTTGCCGGACAAACCGTTTTGGGATTTATCTCGCTCGGCGCAATTTTAATGCTTGGAATGTATGCGTTGGGGATTGTGACTGCGATTATTGTAGCTTTTATCTTAAAAAAAACACTCCTCAAATCGCCTCCTCCGCCGTTTGTCATGGAACTGCCGCCCTATCGTCTGCCGAATGTCAGAAATGTATTATTCAATATGTTCACACGGGCTTGGATGTTTGTGAAGCGAGCGGGTACGGTTATTTTGGCCATTTCTATTATTCTGTGGGCTTTGATGACATTCCCCAGAGTTTCAAATGTTGATGTTAATACTTCAATGTCAGCCGATGTAGCCGAGGCACAACAGAGTTTTCAGCAAAGCGAACAACTCAAAAATAGCTATGCAGGTAAAATTGGACATCTAATTGAACCGGTGATTGAACCGCTCGGGTTTGATTGGAAAATTGGAGTGGCGTTGATTGCCAGTTTTGCGGCTCGTGAAGTTTTAGTCTCGACTTTGGGCATTATTTACAACGGTGAAAAGGACGCAACCGAAGAGTCAGCGACGCTTAAATCCGCTATTCAAGACGCAAAAAATGCCGACGGAACGCCGACTTGGACACCCCTGACCGCACTAACTCTGATGGTCTTTTTTGTTCTCGCAATTCAATGTATGTCAACCGTGGCGGTTGTTCACCGCGAAACAAATTCGTGGGCCTGGACTCTGTTTATGGTCGGATATATGACGGGGCTCGCTTATTTGGCGGCTCTCATCACCTATCAAGGCGGAAAACTTTTAGGCTTTGGGTAGTCAAGCACGAATTACGAATTGTCAATTACGAGTTGGCTGCGCCGCGGTCACGTCGAGGAACGTGCCCACCGTCCCTGCTTGAGCGTGGCCCTGATTCACCCAGATGCGGTCCTGGTCCTG
>JANOEF010000019.1:0-10552 GCA_031413075.1 Acidobacteriota bacterium
AAGTATAAAATCAAGTTGAAAGGCAAAAAAAAGCCAAAACTGGTCAAAAAAGTAGAATGAAGAGGAACAATCAGAGCAGAAAAAGGCAAACATCAGCTTGAAAATCAAACAGGCTTTTTTCTGCTTTTATCTAAAGTCGAGCTTCCATATAAGATACCAAGATTACTGAGTATGACACCCGCATTTACTTTGTCACCTAACTTTTCGTTGATAACTAAGCCCTGTTTTAAGGTGTCTATAGCGAGGAGTCGGTTTCCTAACCCAAATTGTAGAATCCCAATCTCGTTTAAGGTAGAAGATTCTCCGGAGGGGTTCTCTGCAATCCGAAAAAGCCTGAGTGCTGCTTCAAATTTGGCTAATGCTTTTTGGGCAACTGCATTTCTTTCTTGAGGAGGTCTTTCTCCAATCTGCATTTCTAATTCAAACCCTTCGTCAAAAAGTTTGGTAGCAGTAATCAAAGCCGGATCTTTTGAGGTGCTGGCACGAAGTTCAGTAATTTTTATTTCATAGCGTCCCGCCGGAACACTCTTTTCCAATGAGCGCACTTCAAGATGATAGTCACCTGCTGTTTCCGTGACAAACATTAAACGCTCAGGTCCACTTTTTCCGTTCGGACTGTCTATTTCAGCTAACTTCTTATCGTCAGATGCTATCAACGTCAGAACAAGATCTATTCCGCGTTGGTTGGCGACAACGACCAGAAACTGTCCGAGGGAAAGAGGCAGTTTGTAACTATGAAATTCACCACCTTTTAGTTCGCGTTCAATTGGTTTTCCAACCTCAAGAACCACTTTTTCCGGCTGACCGAAAACATTAAAAATTAACAGCAAAATCAATAAAAAAGGTGATAGGACAAGTCGAACAAAGGTATTCATATTTTCTCCTCTTTTTGCTTTTTGGTATTCCAGAAACAAAACATTTGGATTTATTGACAAAGCCTCAAAACATTGATTTGGGCCGATTATATTCTCTTTTATTGAGATGTAAAGAAAAAAACCAAGCCAATTTCAATATCGTGTAGTTTTCTTCATCAATAACAAATAACCTCTGACGTAATTAGGAAAAGGAAACCGGAGGTTGAAAATAAGTCGAACATGCGACGTTGCTTATTTTCAAAATTACAAACTGCGTCAGAGGTTATTAAAACAAATCGTTGAGTTTAAGGCAACAGATGTTTTGAGAATGATATTCCGGCAAGGTTTATTTTCAAAAAATCAGAAAAATTATTTTCAATCAGTCAATATCACCTATTTTTTTTCATCAATTTAACCATAGAAGAAAAAATTAGGTAATGTCGGGCATAAATTCAGCAAAAAAATGCCCGTTCTAAAGGTAATTACAAGTTGGCAGAATGTTTTTGAAAATCAAGAAGTTAGGCTTTGTTTCCAAAAGAAACCCGATTTCTGCCACCAAGATTTCAACTAAATGGAGATTAAAATGAAAATCAAATTATTTGTAACAACACTATTTTTTTTGGTTGGTGCAATGAATATTGTTTACGGTCAAACACCCGGAACTCTCGACACAACTTTCGGACCATTCAACACAGGTATTATATCCTTTGCTCCGCCTGCAATTGGCACCCCTAATCCCCCTAATCACTTTGGCTCAGTTATTCAAGCAGACGGTAAAATCGTTACGCTTCTCGGAGAAAACGACAACACCAATATAATCCAGAATGTCTTGGTGAGATTAAACCAAAACGGAACAGTTGATGTGACTTTTGGGAACAACGGCTATGTTTATTTAACAATGGGCGGAACCGGGGCTGGTCGATTCAGTTCAATTGGAAAGCAAATTGTGGCGGGTGAAGAAAGATTCGTGGTTGCCGGAGGTGTTCCGTGTGGTCGAAAAACTTGTGTGCGAGTAGAACGATATACCAACTCGGGTAGTTCCGATCTGAACTTTGGAACAGGTGGAGCTACTATTTTTAGTGCCGATGGCGCGACTGAAATGGCGATTCAACCATTAGATCAAAAGATTGTGATGGCACATAACTCAGGTGTTGTGATGAGGTTAATGGCAAATGGTGTATTGGATACTGGATTTGGAGTGTCCGGGATTGCAAAATCAATTACCTCAATGAGCATTTTTGGGTTGATGACTTTACCTTCGGGACGAATATTGGTTTGCGGCAGAGTTCCGGCTGGAACTTATAACAATTTTGCGGTTGCCAGACTTAATAACAATGGTTCGCTTGATGATGGGAGGAGGAATGATTCGACTCCTAACGATTCATTTGGCAATGCAGGTATAGCTGCAGTTGATTTCAACGGAAGAAACGAGGAGGCATATTCAATAACCACAGATGTGTACGGAAAAATAGTTGTATCGGGGCAGGCTCAAATCGGTGGGGATGCCATCCAGAATTTTGATGCCGTGGTAGTCAGATTTTTAGAATCAGGTCAGATTGATCCATCCTTTGGTCTTCAGGGCAAAGTCTCTCTCGATATTGGACAGGGACAGGATTTATTTAAAGATGTCTCAATTCAAAGTGACGGGAAGATTGTGGTGACGGGTGAAGGGAGGTTTCCCGGACAAAATGCAGATGTTCTTACCGCGCGCTATTATCCGAATGGTTTGCTTGACACAACATTTGGTAACGGCGGATTGGTAATGCAGGATATTTATGGCGCATACGACTCAGGAGGAGCGATTCTTCTCCAGTTAGATCCGGGATGTGGTGGTTGCCCCAAAATTGTTGTTTTGGGAAATGGAACGGTTTATATGCCAAACGTAATTGGAAAAGCGTTCGGCGTTCGTTATTGGCTGTAGACTGCTGACAAATGGAAGTTAAAATGAAAAACAAAAAATTTGTGAATTTTATCTTGGCGATATTTATTTTAGTTTCAGCAGTTGTGATTGGTAGAGCACAATGCTTAACTTCGGGCTGTCTGGACACGACTTTTGGATCTGGGGGGATGGTTTCTTAAAGACTTTAATACACGCTATGACTATGCATCCTTTGTGATGCCCCAAATAGATTCAAACTACCCCCGTTTTGAGCGAATACTCGTCGTAGGCAAGGTCTCCCCCGGGATAGGTGGGCAATCATGCGCTTATTCGAATGATTCGCTCTTGGTTGGGCAAACGGTACCCAAAATGCACGACAATGGGCGGGGCTATGCGCTTGCTACAATGATTGCGTGAATAAATTCAAGTAATCAAAGCAGGTTCAAACCAGATGTTAATGCAAGTAATTCTCGGTTTTGAAGAATCTAAACGGGTGACAGTCTCGGTCATGTCGCTAGTCCTTTGTTTTACACTAAACCGAGAATTGCTGAGTTCAAAGGCAAAAAAACTACTCCCACTAACTGTTTAATAAAATTTTTAATCTAACTGACTGATTTTTAACCTTTGGTCACAGCAACTCTAGTATTATCCGCGATTAAATAACTCAAAACCACAAAACAATCTAAATATATATCCAAACGCCGTATAACAACAACGGAAGTCCAACCAGAAAAAAGAGTATGCCTAATTTTCGGGCGTTTCGGCCGAGCGGCGATTGGTCGGTAAAACCGTTGGTCAAACCGCACAAAATCATTGCCAACCCAACCGAAGATAAGCCGAAAGGAAGTGGAAACATGCGGGTGATGGCTCGTCGGAACTCCCACCCATAGTACACTCCGGCGACAAAACAACCAAAACCCAAGACCATCCAAATTATCGAATTAAAAGTCAAATTTCGAAACATATTGTTTCACCTCATTAATTGGCCATCGCATCTTTTACTTTGATCTCACCTGAGACGATTTTTTTCTTAGCTGCATCGACTCGACTCAAAATCTCCGGTGAAATGAGCGGTTTATTAAAATCATCCAAGGCATAGCCGACCCCGTCCTTATCTAATCCAAAGACGTGAAAACCGCCGTTAAATTTACCGCCTAAGACCTCTTTGACGACATCATAAACAGCATTATCAACTCTTTTTTCCATCGAAGTCAGCACAAACCCGGGTTTGACGCCGTTCTGATTTGAATCAACGCCGATAACGAACTTATTGGCCTCGCCGCTGTCATTTTTGCCGTATTGTTCGACCGCGTCAAAAGCCCCGAGCCCGGAGTTTCCGGCGGCGGTAAAAATCACATCGGCCTTTTTTTCAATTTGCGAAATGGCCAGTTCTTTGCCTTTGCCCGGATTGTTCCACGCTCCGTCAGTGACACCGCAATAATTTTTATAGACGACAATATTCGGATTGACCGAGCGAGCCCCCTCTTCGTACCCCTCGGCAAAACGATGAATCAGCGGAATATCCATTCCGCCGACAAAACCGAGAACTCCGGTTTTAGATTTAGCGGCGGCGATCATCCCAACCAGATACGAGCCTTCGTGTTCACGAAAAACCAACGAGGCCACATTTTGTTTCGGGGTTTTACCGTCAGCCTCAAAAATCACGCCATCAATAATTGCAAATTTGATGTTCGGATAATCGGTGGCGACCTTTTGCATGATCGGTCCCTGCGCGAAACCGACTCCGATAATTAAATCGTAACCTTTTTCGGCAAAGGCCCGCATGGCCGGTTCGATCGAAGTCGGATTGCCCGGTTCGACATCGCGCAGAACGATCTCAAAATCTTTTTCGGCCCGTTTTACGCCCTGCCAGGCGGCCGCGTTGAATGAACGATCATTTTTTCCACCGATGTCAAAAACGATACCAACCTTGATTTTGCCTTTTTCTTCGGCCGAAGTCGTCGAATTTGAACAGGATGAAATCAACCAAAGAAACGTGATGACTAATAAAGATAAAACTTTTTGGAAACGCATAGATTCTCACTAGTTGCAGATTTTTTAGCTAAACGAAAAATAGCACGAACAACAGATTTTGTCATTCGTGCCATTTATCTAAAATACACTTTTTTACTTTTTTACTTTACTTGATCCCTTTGCGCAGCATTTGTTCGTTGAGGGCACTGGAAACGGCTGAATCAAACCCGTCCTGTTTGCCTAATTTGGCACGTTCGGTTTTGATAAATTCGTCACGTTTTTTTGATAATTGGACGATTTCCGCCTTGATGGTTTTGCGTTCGGCGACTCGTTTTTCGACTTCTTTTTTACGCTCGGCGCCGGTCATTTTTTTCAGATTGTCGGGCAAATCCGCGTCTTTGACATCTTCTAATTTGACCGTTTCGTTTTCAACCGCCTGAATCAAATCGTTGGCGTAGGCGTTGGTATTGATGGCTTTATTCATCGCCCGATCGGCCTGCGCGGCTGACGGAGCGTCTGCCATAACTTTGGTTTCAATCGAGGCTTGGCCGGCCTCGTTATCTTTCCGGAATTTTTCGCCCGAGGCGCCTTCGCCGCCGCCGTAGGCTAAATAAGTTCCACCCAATTTATTAGCTAATTCCGCCAGGCGGGCATCATATGGGGTTGAAATTGATTGAACTCCGCCATCCTGAGCAATCGCAAAATATTTGCCTTCGCCGCGTTGAGCAATGGTTTGCCAGATTTGTTTAGTATCAATCGCACCGCCGCATTGAATGGTGTTGACGATCATATTTTGGCTGACGGCTTTAGCGGTCGTCACCAACACATCCGGCTCTTGTTCATAGTTCTGAGGCGGAGCATCGCCGACTAAAAAGATGATTTGAGCAGTATTTTGATTCACTTTGGACCAGGCAGCTTTTTCCACCCCTTCGGCCAGGGCGCGACGGACATTTTCCGGCGTATCGCCACCGCCTTCGGCCCGAAAATCCATCAGAGTTGAGTAAATTTTATCCAGATCGTCAGTCAGCGGTGTCACCTGGGTCACATACGCATCGCCATTATCACGATACGCAACCAACCCGATTTTGACATTGGGACGATCCTTGCGCTGCATGACATCGTTGACAATGCTCCAGATTTTTGTCTTGGCGCCTTCGATCAAACCACCCATTGAACCGGTGGTATCAAGCACGAAAACCATTTCGAGCGTCTTTTTTTGGTCGGTTAGCGTCGCCATTGAGCCTGTTTGAATAGTTTCAATGGCCGGATTGGCGTTTACCTGGAAAATAATGGCACTGGTCAAAGCGGTTCCAACCGCAAATGCCAAAAACAAAGTGCTGAATTTGGTTGAAAATTCTTTCATAAAAAAACTCCTTTGGTTGCTGAAATTATGGGGCTAATTGGCCTGCTAATTTTTTGAACGCACCGGACTGAAGTTTCTTGCAAGGTTGAGAAAATATTTTTTGGTGAACTATTGAATAATTTCACGAGCGGCCGTAAATCCCTCTGCCGGAAAGACAAAATCAGTACAAACCAACACTTCTGTCAGAGATGAACCATCATTGACCTGAGTTCGGGTAAGAATTATTTAACGAGCTCAAAGTGGAAAAACGCGGAAATGGAGAAATTAATTTGGAAACCTAAAATTTTTGGCAAGTTTTGCTTTAATTTCCGTGTGTTCCGCGAACTCCGCAGGCATCTTTTTTTTAACCCGAATTGACCTATTATTAGACCTTTTTTTAGATACTTGGCGGCAAATTCGACACAATTTTTTGCACTAATTCAATCTTTGCAGGTTTTTCTTCGCTGATTTGATAAGCCGTTTGGAGTTTTTCTAAAATTTCATCAGCTTGCGATTCGTGGCGACAATATATAATCCCGAGAGTTTCGCCTGCTCGCACCTCATCTCCGATTTCTTTTTCACAGCTGTAACCAACCGCAAAATCAATGACATCATCAATTTTTGTTCTGCCCCCGCCGATTTCACAAATCGCATTACCAACTGATTTTGTTTCGATTTGGCTGACAAATCCGGTTTTTAATGACTTTATCGGAATCTGTAAAACATTTTCTAAAAGCAGTTCAGGAGCATCGCAAATTTTGGGATCACCGCCCTGGAGTTCGATATTCCGGCGAAATTTTTCTAAAGCGTCTCCGGCAGACAGTTTTTGCTGACAAAGAGTTTGAGCATTTTCAATCGAATCCGACATTTTTGCCAAAACCAACATTCGAGCCGTCAATTCGATCGAAAGTTCAAGGGTTGCGTTCATTTTTTGATCCGCCTCGCCTCGCATTATTTTGATACATTCATAAACTTCCAGCGAATTACCGACAAATTTTCCGAGCGGTTGCGACATCTGAGAAATAACGGCTTGGGTAGCAACTCCGCACGAGTCCCCGGTCCGGACCATCGCTTCAGCGAGGTTGACGGCCTGATCAAAATTTTCCATAAACGCGCCGTTGCCGGTTTTGACATCCAAAACAAGGGCGTCGAGTCCTTCGGCTAATTTTTTGGACATAATCGAAGCCACAATCAACGGAATGCAGGGAACGGTGGCCGTCGCATCGCGCAGAGCGTAAATCTTTTTATCCGCCGGGGCGATTTCGGGCGTTTGTCCGCACATCGCAAAACCGTATTTGTCCACTAGTTGTTTGAATTCATCGGTTGAAAGATTGACATTGTAACCCGTAATTGATTCGAGTTTGTCCAATGTTCCGCCCGTGTGTCCGAGTCCGCGACCTGAGATCATCGGCACGGCCAGGCCGCAGGTCGCTGCCAGCGGAGCAATAATCAAGGATGTTTTGTCCCCGACACCGCCGGTCGAATGTTTATCGGCTTTCGGTTTTGAAATATGTGAAAAATCCAGAATCTCGCCCGAATGAAGCATGGCTTGAGTGAGAAAATTTTGCTCATCCAAATTTAATCCACGGGTAAAACAAGCCATCAGGAAAGCTGAAATTTGATAATCAGCCCAACTTTCGTCACAAACTCCGCGCACAAATTCTCGGATTTCTGGTTGGGAAAGTGTCTCACCATCCCGTTTTTTGGAAATAATCTCTTGTGGTCTCATTAATTTAACTTTAGCAGATAAATTTTCTCAAAAAAATATTTATTTTTTTAATTTAATAGTTCATAATAGAAATTGATATGAATACGAAACACATTACAGCTTTAGTCACTTTCGCATTAACCTTTGCAGTATCGGTCACGGTCGCAGGTTTTTTCCAGGTCAAGGTCAACACTTCCACGGCCAAACAAATCACGCAAGTTTTAGCTCAAGACATTGCGAACGGTAATGTCAGAACAACCAAGCGTTGCCGAAAACCTGCTAACGAGCAGGCGGCCTGGACTCAGGATTATGTAAATGCTTCGACAAGTATTGAAACTTCCGGCTTACCGGATGATTTTCAAAGCGCCTGGAAGAAGCACATGGAGGCCTGGCGCCGACATTCCAATTTCCTAAACAGTGTAGATTCAACGGATTCCGACGCTTTGGAAATGGATCAATTTAATACTAACGAAATCAACCGAACGTGGTGGGAAGTTTTGCGAGTGGCCGGAAAACACGGCGCCAAAATCCCGGCGGGCGCTTATTAAACTAAATCTTTCTTTTTAAGGAGAATTACCGCTTCGACTTTGATAGCGCGTAATTCTCCGATTGCGTCTAATTTTTCGCCTGTTTTGGCCTTGACCGAGACACAATCCAATTCGATTTCTAAACTGTTTGCCAGATTTTGCCGAATAGACTCAATATGAGGCCGAAGTTTTGGTTTTTCAAGATTGATGGTTGAATCAAGATTGATTACTTCGAACCCTTTCTCCCGCATCATTCTAACCGCTTCTTTGATAAAAATCTGACTACTCGCACCTTTCCAGCGCGCATCTTGATCAGAAAAATGGGTTCCCAGGTCACCCAAAGCCAACGCTCCAAAAATCGCATCCGTCACCGCATGAAGCAGTGCGTCAGCATCAGAATGACCTTCGGCACCTTTTTCAGCCGGGACCGTGACCCCGCCCAAAATTAAAGGCTGGCCCTCGACCAGCCGATGAATATCATTTCCGAAACCGATTCTAAACATCTTTTCCTTTTAAGAAACTTTCAACTAACGCCAAATCTGCCTGAGTGGTGACTTTAATATTTCTCGCACTCCCCTCGACTACTGAAACTTCTACGCCTAACCGTTCAACTAAAAAGCTTTCATCGGTGACCGATTCGGTGAGATCGGTATTTTCAAAAGCTCGTTTCAACAAACCATAGCGGAAACATTGTGGAGTCAACGCCCTTCTTAATCTATTACGGTCAATCGTTTTGATGATTTTGCCGGACGAGATTTCTTTGATCGTGTCGGTGACGGACGCCACTAAAATGGCGGCCCCAGTTTCTCTGGCTTTCGAAATGCAATTTGAAATTTCATCGGGCGAAACCAGCGGTCGGGCACCGTCGTGGACTGCCACAATTTCAACCAAATCCCCAATAGACCTCAATCCTTTCCAGACAGATTCAGCCCGGGTTTCTCCCCCGCTGACGATCCCGGCCAGTTTAGAAAGGTCAAATTGTCGGTAATTTTTACTAAAATTCGATATTTCTGCAGGAGGCAAAACCAAAATTATCTGGTCAATCTCGGAGCAAGCCTGAAAACGCTCCAAAGTGTGGATGATGAGGGGTTTTCCGCAGATTTCAAGAAATTGTTTGGGAGTTGCTGAGCCAAATCTTTTTCCGCTTCCGGCTGCAACAATGATGGCAGTATTCATCTTACTCTTCCGAATGTGGAGCAAAACTAACGTTGCGTAAATCTCTGGTTGCGCGTTTGAATCCGGGAATTCGCGAATCGTGAATATTAATGTTTGGATCGCTGGCCTCGCCATCCCGGTCTTCCCAGAGCCGTCCAAATATCATCTTTCCGGCGGTTGTCTGTAAAACCGAGGTCACTGCAACCTGCGCGTTTTTGCCAATCAGTTTGCGGGCATTATCCACCACCACCATCGTTCCGTCATCTAAATAAGCGACGCCTTGATTGTATTCCTTTCCTTCTTTCAAAATAAAAACGTTCATTGCCTCGCCGGGCAGCACGACCGGTTTGAGGGCGTTAGCTAATTCATTGATATTTAAGACATTCACACCACGCAGTTGGGAAACTTTGTTAAGATTAAAATCATTGGTGACAATCACGGCTTCGAGTTGTTTGCCGAGTTCGATGAGTTTCAAATCAACTTCTTTGACTGCCGGAAAATCGGTTTCAACAATTTGAATATCAAGATTTGAATTATTCCGCAGACGTTGGAGCATATCCAGTCCGCGCCGTCCGCGTTGCCGTTTGGATGAATCAGGCGAGTCGGCGACTTGCTGTAATTCAGTCAGAACAAACTGCGGAATGACCAGTGTGCCGCCGAGAAATCCGGTTTCCGCCACATCCGCGATTCGGCCATCTATAATCACCGAAGTATCAAGAATTTTGTAATCACGTTTGATATTTTTATCACTGAGAATGCCGCCCAACGAAGCAAGATCAATAAACTCACCTTTCGCCGCTCCGACCATCAGACCAATATAGCCCATAAACAAGACCAACGACACCGTTAAAAAGGTCTTCACCTCGTCATCGGCAGTCCGGCCTACCCCGAAGACCAAGACGAAGTGCGCGCGCGCTTCGCCATGAATTACGACCGCAGCTACTACCCCGAAGGCGCCATCCGCCAATGGGCCGCGATCATGGCAAGCGGCCCACGCACGCACCAACTGCGGAAACTCAAATGCCGCGCTTTCGTCATCCACGGCGACGCCGACATTCTGATAAAACACGAAGCCGGCCGCCACACCGCCGAATGCATCCCGGGCGCCGAACT
>JANOEF010000020.1:0-17967 GCA_031413075.1 Acidobacteriota bacterium
CTTGTAAAAGAGGCAAAGGACCAACTCACACAAATGACAGGTGACGAAGGGCGGCTCTGCCCCCGCTCAAGTCAGGCAACACTCAACTCTCACAAGAATTACTCATTTTTCGCCTGAAAAGTCACACTTTTAATTACACCCCTTTGTCGCGTCGCGACTTGCTGAATTTAGGCAGTTCTTTTAAGGACTGCTCAAGTTGATAAATTGTGCCTGTCGCGTGAGCGACAACTGAATTTATCTTCGCGTTTTCAGTTGTCGCTCACGCGAAACAAAATTCTAATTATCTTTTATCGTGCAATAAATTACACGGCTCAAGTCAAATTGTCGCTCTGCGACATTTAAGGAAAATTAGATGCGTTTGCCCTAAAATAGAGCGTGTTTGACCTACTTCAAATTTTGACACGCTCTTTAATAATACTTTTTCCAAACTTCTACCGCCCCGCCAATCTCGGATCAGGTTTTGAGACTAATTTATATTCCGTCGGCGGTTCTGCGCCCAACAGATGCTTAACAAAATAATCCCAACGTTTGCGCATCATATAAAAGCTGTCCGCGCCGTAGCCGTGCCGGGCATTCGGGAAAATCAGTAAGTCAAAATCTTTATTGGCTTTAACCAACGCGTCAACTACCAGATAAGTGTTATACGGCGGGACGTTATCGTCCATTCCCCCGTGAGCGAGGAGTAATTTGCCTTTTAAGTTTTTGGCATAGATTTGATTGGCCTGTTTTTCGTAATTGTCGCCAACCATCAGCCCGATATATCTTTCGCCCCAATCGTCTTCGTAATTGCGATTATCGTGGTTGCCCGATTCACTGATCCCGACTTTGTAAAAATCGGGAAAGCGAAACATGGCGGTCGCGGTGGCAAATCCGCCGCCCGAATGTCCCCACATTCCAACGCGGTCTAAATCCAGATAGGGGTGCTTTTGGGCGAGCTGCTTAAGTCCTGAAATTTGATCTTCAAGAGTGTTGTCCGCCATATTTCCGTAACAAACATCATGGAAAGATTTTGAGCGGTCGGGGTTGCAGGTTCCATCAATGATGACCACGACAAAACCTAATTCAGCCACGGCCTGATGGTCGCTGCGGGCGGGCCCGAAGGCACGGGTTCCGACTCCGCCGCCTTGCGGTCCGGGATAGATGTAATTGACGACCGGATATTTTTTCGATTTATCCAGATTACTCGGGGTGAACATTAGTCCATATAAATCCCACTTGCCGTCACGCGATTTGACCGTGATCGGCATCGGCGGTTTCCAACCTGTTGCGGTCAGGCGCGAGATATCGGCTTTTTCCAGAGTTGCGACTAATTTGCCCGTCATATCGCGCAGCACTGAAACTGGCGGGACATCGGGTTTGGAAAAATTATCCACAAAATATTTGCCGTCGGGCGAAAGCGAAATTTGATGAGTACCGTCTTCCGGGGTCAGTAATTTCAGATTTTTACCGTCAAAATCAACCCGGTAAAAATGAGTGAAATACGGATCGCGCCCGGCTTCGCGCCCGTTCGCTTCGAAAAATAAAACGCGGTTGTTCGGATCAACCTTTAATATACGCGTCACCACAAAATTGCCTTTGGTAATTTGGGTTTTGATTTTTCCGGCACCATCATAAAGATAAAGATGTCCCCAATCGTCGCGTTCCGAATACCAGATAAACTCATTTGAAGCGGCTAGATAACGCCAATTGACGGCGCCCTGACCTGATTCATATTGGGTGGCAACTTTTTCCTCCATCACTTCCCGAATCTCGCCCGTGGCTGTATCGGCGATGCGGAGTTTGGCGGATTTATGGTCTCGTGAACTCGAAACAAATGCGAGCTTGGTTGCGTCCGAATTCCATTCGTTATCGTCAAACGAACCCGAACACGAAATATCGTCGCAGAGCGTTCCGCGCCGATCATCGGGCGACATTTTGAGTCGAATCACTTTCGGGGTTTCGACTTCGATGATGACCCGATGAATTTTGATGATTTCTTTATCTTGCGGCAAGGGATATTTCCAGGCTTCAAGCTTTGGCGCACCAACATTGGTAGTTGCCAGATACATATCGCTGACATGGCGCTGGTCTTGTTGAAAAGTCGCGATTTTTTTAGAATCAGGCGACCATAACAAAATAGCGCGGTCGCTGTGCGTCCAACCGGCATTATCGGTTGCATAGCCGAAATCTTTGATTCCATCGGTGGTCAATTGCGTTTCTTTTCCGCTCGCAATATCCTTGACCCACAAATTCCAGTCTTTGATAGAGACACTCTTTTTGCCATCAGGCGAAACAACTCCGTCTCCGCCGCCACGCCGGCCGAATCCTTGAGGCGGAGTGCCGGAAATACCTAATTTGGCTAAATCGGTATCGGTTTTTCGTGAACCATCTGCCGGATTAATCAAAGCAAATTCGCGTCCGGTCGGGGTCAGAACCTGATACCAGAAGCGTCCGTCAGGCAGCCAGGTCGGACGGACGCCGGCCCGGTCAACCAATGGCGAAGTGTTGTAGCTCAAAGCCTTTTCAGCGCGGGCGTAATCATCCGCAGTCAAACTCTTTTGGGCAAAAACGCTTGTGGTGCAAGCGATTAACAAAATTACGATTGGATAAAATATTTTCTTGTTCATCGGTAGCGATATTCTAAACTCGAAGGCGCGGAAAAACAAACCATTTTGTTGGGTAAATTGCAAAAAATTGTTGTATCATCTGCTTATTCGGACTCGAAGTGAATGATAAGAAGATTTTTAACCTTGATTTTTGGTCTGTGTTTTAACGATTTGTTCAGCTGAAAACAGAAGGTGACTCAGGTTCTGAGCAAAACGGTCGCCGGTTCTTAAGATCTCGTCAGAACCATGGCGGAAGAACACAAACCAAAGCTGTCATCGTCAAAGAATGTCCAGATTGCAAATGATTGAACAAAATAAACAACTCGGCAGACTCGAAAGAGTTCACGGCATCTCGCCCGCATATTTACAACGGGCGTTGATCCTGATTATTCTGTCGTTTATCTTTTTTATGGCGATGCTGGCTGCTTTTTCGATTCGTCAGCAGCTCGGTTACTTTATCCTTGCGACGGCGTTTTTACTCGTCAAACTCTTGATGCTCTGGGGTTGGATGATGCAACGAAAAAAAGCCGTCATCCTCTATGAAAACGGCTTAGTTTTGGGCAAACAGGTTTGTTTCTATGACGACATCGAAAACATTCATCTCAAACAAACCAGCCGAATGATAGGCGGCGAAAAAAATGAGTGTGAAATTGTCAAAACCAGCGGCGAAAAAATCATTTTGCCCGAAGCCATCCACGACGTTCACGGCATCATCGAAAAAGTTGAGGAAAAGTTAGGTTTGGTTGGAGACGAAGACGATGAAGAAATTTAGTCTATTGATCTGTTTGAGTTTGATTTTAGCGGTGCCCGTTTTCCCGCAGACCTTAAAAAGTGCGATTTCGGCAATCGGCTGCAAACAGATTAAGCCTTCAAACATCAAGCCGATGAGCCTCACCGACCAAGAACTCAAACAGTGGCTGGACGGCTTCAAAATCCAAAGCAAACAATCGTATCTTGCCAAATGCGGCAATTACCGATATTTGTTTGAAGCAGAAACCTTTGTCAATGAAACGGAGGCCCGGGCGCGACTGCCGAGAATCGGAGAAATTCCGCCGAAAGAAAATGATAAGTCCGATTTGGCTGTCCCGATTCTCTTGCGCGAAGGCTTTCGGGTGAAAAATAAAATTTATACGGTCGGCGCGTTTGCAGTTTTTCTCGAAGATCAAGGTCAGGTCAGGAAATTTCGGGACAAATTAGCGAAAAAGGTTAAATGAAGGCCCTAAACAATTTTTTTGCTGTTTTTTGAATTGGATTTTGCCAGATAGAAGGCTAAAATTAAGAAATAGTTATAATCTTCAAAAGAGGAAAATAAAAATGCCCGACGTTTTAGAACCAAACCAACTGCAAACCTTTCCTGTCGCTCAAACGGAGATTTATTACCCACCTGGAACAGAAGAACCTGAAATTATTTATCCCGAACAAAGAGAGGACGATATGGGAGAATCATCTATTCACGCCAAACTCATTAATAATCTTTTAGCCATCCTTTTACTCTTTTTTGAGAAACAATCAGACGTCTTTCTTTCAGGAAATATGAATCTCTATTACGAAAAAAAGAATCCTCATAAATGGTATGCGCCCGATTTGCTGATTGCTTTCGGTGTTCCGAATCACGAGCGGGCAAGTTATCAGGTCTGGAAAGAAAAAGTTTTTCCGCAAGTAATTTTTGAAGTTGCCTCCGAACGAACCTGGAAAACTGATATTAGCGAAAAACTGGAATTTTACAGCAAACAAGGAACCGAAGAATATTACATTCTGGACCCCGAATTTGCTTACTTGCCCGCGCCGATGTTGGCTTTTCATCGAGAAGGTGAAAGGCTTTTATCTTCAACTATTACGGATGATAAAATTTTTTCATCGCGTTTGGGATTAGAAATTGTCCGCACCCAAAACAGTTTTCGTTTTTTTAATCCCCAAACGAAAGAATTTCTTCATACTTTAGAAGAAGCAGAGGCGGAAATTCAAAGATTAAAAGCAGAAATCGAAAAACTAAAAGCGTCTAAATAAAACTATGGCAACTATTCAAAATCAAAAAGTCAAAAAATTTGAAATCGCGGTTTTACCTCTCCAGGCAACCACACTCTTTCCGGATACGGTGGTGCCGCTGACAGTTGGACGTCCGCGCTCTTTACAAGCGGTTGAAACTGCTCTTTCGACCGAAGAGAAGCTCATCTGCTGCATCAGTCTCAAAAGTGACGATGTCACCGGGCAAGACGCAAAAACTACCGATCTATTCGAAATCGGCACGTTAGTCAACATCAAACGGATGATGCGGACCGAGGAAACGATGCAATTGATTGTGCAAGGCGTTGACCGGGTCAAAGTTGTCGGCTTTACGCAGGAACAACCTTACCTCAAAGCAAAGGTCGAGGTGCTGCCGGAATTGATGGTCAAGGACGAAGAAGAGGTTGAAGCCCTCAAACGAAGCGTGCAAAGTCTGATTCAAGAGGCTCTGGCCATGCTCCCGAATGTTCCGCAAGAAATTCGGATGGCCGTGTTGGCCAATAATGATCCCGTTCAATTGACCTATTTTCTCGCGTCCGTGCTTGATCTGGGGGTCGAAAACGAACAAAAAATGCTTGAATCAAATACGGTTGATGAATTGCTTTCATTAGCCTATCGGTTTCTGACCCGTGAAGTTGAGATTATGCAAATCCGCACTAAAATTGCGACCGAAGCTCAGAGCGAAATGGATAAGTCTCAACGCGATTATGTTTTACGGCAACAGCTGAAAGCGATTCAAAAGGAATTAGGTGAAGATGAAACAGGCGAAAAGGCCGAAGCCGCTCAGTTACGCGAAAGATTGGAGACAGCAGATTTGCCGGCAGATGTTCGCAAAGAGTCCGAGCGCGAATTGAGGCGGATGGAACAGTTACCCCAAGCTGCGCCCGATTATCATGTCATTCGGACCTATCTTGAATACATTCTTGAACTGCCCTGGAAAAAAGCGAGCGAAGACAAACTCGACCTCAACGAAGCTCAAAAAATCTTGGACGAAGACCATTACGGGTTGGAAGACATCAAAGAACGAATTTTAGAATCATTGGCGGTCGTCAAATTACGTCCTGATTCAAAAAGTCCGATTCTCCTCTTTGTCGGGCCTCCGGGAGTTGGCAAAACCAGCCTGGGACGTTCGATTGCCCGTTCATTGGGACGCGAGTTTGAACGCATCAGCTTAGGCGGAGTTCGGGACGAGGCTGAACTGCGCGGACATCGCCGAACTTATGTTGGCGCGATGCCGGGCCGCTTGATTCAGACTTTGCGACGGGTCGGAGTCAATAATCCGGTCATCATGCTCGACGAAATTGACAAAATGGGCAATGATTTTCGTGGCGATCCAGCGGCGGCCTTGCTCGAAATTCTCGACCCGCAACAAAATCACACTTTCCGCGACCATTATCTTGATTTGCCGTTTGATCTGTCAAAAGTTTTCTTTATCGCGACCGCTAATCAATTGGCACCGATTCCGATGCCGTTGCGCGATCGGATGGAAATCATCGGATTGGCCGGTTATAGCGATATGGAAAAACTCAATATCGCCAAAGAGTATCTGGTTCCCCGACAAGTGACCGAAAACGGACTGAAACCCGAACAGTTTAAAATTACGGACGAAGCCATAAACTTATTGACCTCGCGTTATACCCGTGAGGCCGGGGTGCGCCAGCTTGAGCGAGCGGTTGGAAATCTGGCTCGAAAAGTCGCGCTCAAAGTCGCCCAGGGGACGGCTGATTTGGTGACAGTAACTCCAGCCGAGGTCAAGACTTTGCTCGGGTCGCCGCGTTTTTATCCCGAAGAAGCCCGAAAAGAGTTACCGGCCGGCGTGGCGACCGGAATGGCCTGGACGGAAATGGGCGGCGAAGTCCTCTTTATCGAAGCGACCATGCTACCCGGGAGCGGCGGTTTGATCCTCAGCGGACAACTTGGCGAAGTAATGAAAGAATCGGCCCAGGCCGCCCGGAGCTATCTCTGGTCACACGCGGCGGAATTTGGGATAGACCCGAAATCAATCAAGGAAAACGGCGTTCATATTCATGTTCCGGCCGGGGCCATCCCGAAAGACGGCCCGAGCGCAGGCGTCACCATGGCTTCGGCTTTGGCTTCAATTTATACCGGGCGCAAAGTGCGAACCGATACCGCCATGACGGGCGAAATTACGCTTTCGGGACTGGTCTTTCCGGTTGGCGGAGTCAAAGAGAAAATTCTGGCGGCTCACCGGGCCGGGATTCGGCGGATTATCCTGCCCGCTCGCAACGAGTCTGACATCGAAGAAATTCCCGAAGAGGTTCGCAAAGATTTAGAAATTATCCCTGCCGCCAAAATCAGTGAGGTGCTCGAAGCCGCCTTAGAAAAAGAAGTTTCTGAGCCGCCGCCGGTGATCCCGCCGGTTGACGGCACAACCACCGAGTCCTCAAGCGGCAAGGAAACTGCAAAAACGTAGATTTATGTTAACCGGAGCGTTGCGGCACCATCCCTCGTCGCAACGGCACGGACTCCGAAATTCGAACATAATTAGAACCACGATCCAATGGGTTGCGAAGAATTAATTTTCCTTCGCGACCCTTGGTTTTTTGAAGCGAAAATATTTTGAAAAAATAGTGGATTTTTACTGAAATTTAGGCTGATTAGACGTTTTATTCTTTGAAATTTAACAAATTGAAAAAAAATGCAAAAAATGCACATTTTCAGTAGCAAAATGGTGGAAAATAAGTATATTCTAAATAGTTTAGAACTGTTGCGGAGTTGTCCTTCTCAAATCCAAAACTCAAATCCCTGTTGAGACCAGTTTGGGAGCAATTTTCCTAGTTCAAGAAGTTGTGCAAATTTTAAGATTTGAGAGTTTAATTTAAGATACGGAAGTTATTTAATGGGATTACCAAAATCATTGTTCAGTTTATTTTCGAGCGATTTGGCGATTGACCTTGGCACGGCAAATACGCTTGTTTATGCGAAAGGTCGCGGAATCGTTGTTTCAGAACCATCTATTGTTGCCATCAATAAAGTTACCAACCAGGTTGAGGCGGTTGGCCGCGATGCCAAGGAAATGCTCGGTCGAACGCCGGGAAACATTGTTGCTATTCGTCCGATGAAAGACGGCGTCATTGCCAATTTTGAAGTGACTGAAAAGATGCTCCAGCATTTTATCCGCAAGGCTCATAACGGCAAATCCTGGGTGCGTCCGCGAGTCGTTATCGGAATTCCTTCGGAGATAACGCAGGTTGAGCGCCGGGCAGTCGAAGATTCGGCTTATCGGGCCAAAGCGTCCGAAGTTTATTTAGTCGAAGAAGCGATGGCGGCCGCCATCGGAGCCGGGTTGCCGATCACCGAACCACACGGCAATATGGTGGTTGACATCGGCGGCGGCACGACTGACATTGCGGTTATTTCGCTGTCGGGAATTGTCTATTCGCGAGCGGTGCGAATCGCCGGAAACGAAATGGACGAATCCATTACGCAATACATCAAACGCAAATATAATCTTTTGATCGGTGAACGCACGTCTGAAGCCATCAAAATCGCTCTCGGTTCAGCCTTTCCGCTGGATGAACCGCTTTCGATGGAAGTTCGCGGACGAAACCTGATCGAAGGTATTCCCAAAACCGTGACCATTAGCGACGAAGAAATTCGGGAGGCTCTCTCCGACTCGATTGCAACGATTGTCAATGCGGTCCGGGTTGCACTCGAACGCACTCCGCCTGAACTTTCCGCCGATATCGTTGAACGCGGAATTGTTTTGACCGGCGGCGGCGCCCTTTTGAAAAATCTCGACAAGAGATTAATGATCGAAACCGGTCTCCCGGTTGTAATTGCAGACGACCCTCTTTCGAGTGTTGTTCTTGGCACCGGAAAAATGCTTTCAGATTTTGAACTTCTGAAACGTGTCAAGTGGGACAATTCATTGATGACAGGAAGTTAATACAATGACGAATTTCAAATTACGAATTACGAATGGAAGTTAAAACCAACCACAGTAATTCGTAATTGTTAATTCGTAATTCGTAATTGTAAGAGATGGTTGAGCGAAGTCAGAAAGAAGTTTGGAGACTAACGCCATGGCTGATGATTGCCTTGTTGATCGGTAATTTTGTGCTGATGGCGTGGGATGCGCGTGAAAGCCAGTCCAATCAGCGATTGATTCGAGTGTGGGGGCAAACAGTGGCGGATTTTGTCCAATCTCCGGTGACCTCGGTTTCGACTTCGGTGAGCGGATATTTTGAAAAATTTGTTACTATCCGCACCGCTCAGGACGAAAATGCCCAACTCAAACAAAGGATTCAGGAACTTGAGGTCGAATTGCAGGGCAAGCAGGATTTGACCAACGAGAATGACCGGCTCAAAAATCTGCTCCAACTCAAACAAGAAAGCAAATATCAAGTCTTACCTGCTAAAATCATCGGACGCGACCCGTCAAACTGGTTTAACGATTCAATCATCAATCGCGGCACGGCGGATGGAGTCAAGCTTTATATGCCGATCGTCTCAAACGGCGGGTTGATTGGGAGAGTTACCGCAGTTAGCCTTTTAACCGCGCAGGTAACCTTGGTCACGGATGAAAGAAGCGGGGTTGGCGCAACTATCGGCGAGGTTGGAAATTCCAATGCGCTCGGGGTCGTCAATGGGATAAAGGACAAAGAATTGCTGGAGATGCGTTATGTGCCCGGGTCGGTTGAGGTTAAAGCCGGCGACATTGTTTATACGACCGGACAGGACGGAATTTATCCGGCCGGGCTTAAAATCGGTGAAATCGTTGAAGTCCGAACCGGTTCAGCCACCGTCCCGCATACAATTTATATTCAGCCGAGTGCTAAAATTAACTCGATGCAGGAAGTTGCAGTATTACTCTATGAAGCACCGCAACGCCCGAAATTTGAACAATCTGTACCGAATGCGGTCAAAGAGGACAAAGACAAAGGTAAGAAGTAAAAAGGCAAAAAAAGATGGTCACACGGCGATTGAGAAAGCAAGCGAAAAATTCGGATTCCGAACCGCTGCCGCCAACTGAGAGAGAATGGAACAAGTCAAAATTACAGTAGCATTAATTATTGCCATCCTGCTTCAGTGGACGCTTCGCAACGTCGCCGAGCCGCTGGCCTATGTTGATCTTCCATTGATTGTAGTTGTCTATGCCGCGCTTCAACGAAATTCGATTCGAGCTTTGCTTTTTGGGACGATTGCCGGACTTTCGATTGACGCCCTGAGCGGAGGACTTTTAGGAGCCAACGGCTTTTCTAAAACACTGATCGCCTATATGGTTTCGGAAATCGCCCGGCGGGTCTATCTGGACAACCTTTTATTGCGAATTCCCGTCATAGCAAGTGCTTGTTTATTAGATGATTTTATTTACTACGGAATGCACCGGATGTTAGGGCAAACGCCCAGTGCGCCATTGGTTGAAACAATGGCTTACACTTTGGTTGGGACAACCATTATCGGCACGATTACTTTTTTGCTTTTAGAAGGATTCTTTTCCGAAAAATCAAAAGCCCAAAGACGCGAATTCTTTGCCTCGCGTCGCCAGACCCGTCGCCGCAATCCGATTCGCTTAGGCAGAAGGAATTAGAGTTTAATTAACCATTAACAATTAACAATTAGAGAAAGACGTTAGTTTTATGAAATTCGATGACCTGTCGCAAAATTTACCCATTCGGATCGGCACAATTCAAATAATTGCCTTTGTTTTTTTGTCTATACTCGGCATGCGTCTCTATCATCTGCAAATAAACAGGGGAGACGAATTCATCAAAAAATCGGAAAATCAAAGAATCCGCTACGTTTCGATTCCGGCGCCGCGAGGGGCAATTTTTGACCGCAACGGCAAACTGCTGGTTGATTCGCGCTCAACCTATAATATCGTTCTTTCGCACGAACCGATTAAGAGCATCAACCCGACGGAGCGTTTAGAAGATTATGCGAGCGGATTAAACCTCGACCGCAATTATTTACTGGAAAGACTCAATGTAATCAAAAAACGGCCCGAATTTGAGACGATGGTGATCAAAGAAAATGCCACCCAGCAAGATATTATCTGGGTTGAATCACGCCAAATCGAATATCCGGAACTGCGGGTTGAGCTGCAGCCGCAACGGCATTATCCATACAATAAAGTTCTGTCCCATGTTCTGGGTTATGTGGGGGAAGTTAGTCCTAAACAGCTTGAAAAGACGGAGTTCCAAGAGAAAGGCTTTCATGCCGGGGACATTATCGGTAAAGGCGGGTTAGAGCAATATTACGATGACGTTTTACGAGGCAAAGAAGGCTATCGGAAAGTTCTGGTGGATAGCCGCGGCCGGGTCCAGAGCGAACTCGAAAAAGTTCTGCCCCAGGCCGGACAGGATTTGATGACGACCATTGACATTGATTTACAGATCGCGGCCGAAGAGCAACTGGAAAAATCCGCCACCAAACGTGGAACCATCATTGCGATGGATCCGAATAATGGTGAAATTTTAGCGATGGCGTCCGCCCCGTCTTTCGACCCGAACGCCTTTGTCCAAAGAAGTACCACCCCCGAAGGCCGCAAAGAAATTCAAGACTATTACACTAACGAACAGCGTCCGCTTTTGAACCGGGCGATTCAGGGACGCTATCCGCCCGGCTCGACCTGGAAGATTCCTGAATCTTTGGGAGCTTTGCAGCAAGGCGTGATTACGGTTCAAAACTCAAATATGACCTGCGGTGGCGGGATCACGATCGGCGGTAAGTTCACCCGTTGTATGGGCAGTCACGGAGCCCCGCCGCTGTCATACGCGATCACTAAATCTTGTGACGGTTACTACTATCGCCTGGGTCTGAAAATGGGCGTTGAAGGTTTGATCAAAATGATTGAAACCTTTGAGTATGATAAACCGAGCGGAGTTGATTTACCCAATGAAAAAACCAGTCAATCGCCAAAGACCTGGATGCCGAGCATAGTCAAACGCGAAGGTCGGTGGCTCGATATCCGCACCGTTTATGCCTCGATCGGACAGGATACCGTAGTTGTTACTCCGATTTCGATGCTTCGGGCAGTTTCCAGCATAGGAGTCAAAGGCAAAATGTTCGTTCCGCATTTTTTGAAAGAGTTTAAAGCCATCGGAGCCACCGGAGACCCGAATGATACAGTTTATCGTCCGGCTAAAGATGCCTTTGGATTTAACCGCCCGGAACCTAAAATGATTGAAATGACTCCTGAACAGGAAACCGTGATGGTCAAAGGGATGTGGGGCGTGGTCAATGGGGGCGGCACAGCCGGCAAAATTCGGATTCCGGGCTTTGATATTGCGGGTAAAACAGGAACGGCACAGGTGGCGGCACTTGGCAAAGATAAAGGGAAAAACCGCGACCATGCCTGGTTTGTTTCGTTTGCTCCGGCTTACAAACCTGAAATTGCCATCATTGCTTTGATTGAAAACTCCGGTTTCGGCGGTGACAACGCTGCTCCGGCAGCTCGTGGAGTTTATCTGGCTTATATGGCGAAACGTCAGCCGACGCCGGAAACTGATATGCAGCAAGTAGCGGCAAAATAAATCAATTACGAATTTCAAATTACGAATTGAGAAAGAGTTCTAATCAACCTTCGTAATTGGTAATTGGTAATTGGTAATTGGTAATTGGTAATTGGTAATTGGTAATTGGTAATTGGTAATTCGTAATTCGTAATTCGTAATTCGTAATTAAACTATGGTCGCAGTTTTAGAAAAAAAATCGTTACGGGATTTTGATTGGCTGATTGGTTTTTTGGCCATCGCCATTGTCTGTTTTGGAATCTGGCAAATTTATAATGCCCAGCCTACCGAAACTTATTGGCAAAAACAAATCATCGGGCTTTTTATTGCCTTAGCCGTGATGATTGTCATTGCCTTTACTGATTATCGCCGAATCGTTGATGCGGCTCCGCTTTTGTATGGATTTGGGCTTTTTCTATTAATCATAGTGTTGATTCCGGGGATTGGGATGAAAGTCAACGGTCAACAGGCCTGGATTAAAGTTCCGCTGATCGGACAATTTCAACCTTCTGAATTTGTCAAAATTCCGGTCGTCCTGATGTTGGCAAAATATTTTAGTGACCGGCGGGTGGGGACTTTGCAACTGAGAGAGTTTTTTGTGGCCGTCGGTATTTTAGCGGCTCCGATTGCGTTGATTATGCTTGAGCCTGATGCGGGACAAGCCATTACTTATTTTCCTCTGCTGGCAGGGGTTCTCTTTTTATCCAGCATTAAGATCAGATGGATCATTCTGGCTACCCTCGCCGCGATGATTTTTGTTCCGGTAACCTATTGGGTCGGGGTCAAAACAGGTAAAATCAAAGAGTATCAGGTTGCCCGCATCAACGTTATTTTAGACCCTGAAAATGCTGATCCGCGAGGCTATGGCTACCATACTTTTCAGTCAATTATTACGGTTGGAAAAGGCGGTTTGACTGGTATCAAAGGCGATACCGAAATTTCGCAAAGTGCCTTAAAATTTTTGCCTGAACCACATACCGATTTTATTTTTGCGGTGACGGCAGAGAACACCGGATTTGTCGGGTGCATCTCACTTTTGTTAGGATATGCATTGTTACTATCAAGGTTTATAGCGGGGGCGCGAGATGCGCCTGACCGGGCCGGGATGTTGGTTATCATGGCGTTAGTGGTTGGGATGTCATTTCAGATTTTTATGAACGTCGGGATGGCACTGGGCTTTTTGCCGGTGATCGGAGTCCCACTTCCCTTGATGAGTGCCGGACTTTCGGCGATTTTGTCCGCATTTATCGGGATTGGATTTGTCTTGAGTGTTAGAATGCGTCGTTTTGTTAATTAGGAGTTGAGAAAGATGGCGAAAAATGAGAAAGAATTTACGACAGTTGAATCAGTCCCGCGGAAAAGAAGTTTTTGGGGCTACATTTGGTTTCCGACGGCGATTGTCTTAGCCTTATCGGCCGGCGGTTTGACGGGAGTTTTGGCGTCTTATTACTTAAACAATTCGCGATATGCGACCGAGGTTTCGGCCCTTGCCACTTATCGTCCGCCGCAGGTTACAAAAATTTACGCCGATGACGGCGAAACCATTTTAGCCGAATTTGCGCTGGAAAAACGCATTCCGATCAAAGAAAAAGATATACCGAAAGTGGTCGAAGATGCGCTGATCGCCATTGAAGACATTCGTTTTTATGATCATATCGGGATTGACCCGTATAGAATCGGCGGGGTGATCATCAAAAATTTAACCAGCGGTAAGGTCGAGGGCGGTTCGACCATTACGCAGCAACTCGCCAAAAACCTTTTTCTCTACAAAGACCAAACTTATACGCGAAAAGTTTCGGAATGGGCGATGGCTCTCGAAATTGAGCGTTTTTATACTAAACGCCAAATTCTCGAAATGTATATGAACTACGTTTTCTTGGGCGCCGGTTCATATGGCTTTGAAGCGGGAGCGCGGACATATTTTGGCAAAACCCTCAAAGAAGTGAATTTAGAGGAAGCTGCCTTGCTGGCAGCCATCCCGAAATCACCCGAATATTCGCCGACACGGAATTTAGAAAAAGCCAAGGACCGACGGGACATCGTGCTTGACCAAATGGCCAAATACGGCAAAATCACCCAATCTGAGGCCGACAGCGCGAAAGCTAAACCAATCAAATTAGCCGATTCCGCCTATTACCAATCACAATCAAAATCATCTCCGTGGGATTATCCGGTCGAAGAAGTCCGCAAATATTTAGAAGAAAAATATACTACCCGGGTAGCCCAGGGTGGACTCGAAGTTTATACCACCATCAATATTGAGGGGCAAGAACTGGCAACCAAAGTAATTCGCGAAAGGCTTCGCGGATATGACCGGGGACGTGCCTGGCGGTCTGAATATCTGGACGTTTTAACCGATGAAAATAATCAGCCGTTAACCGACCCCAAGCAAATTGAGCGAAAGCTTTCATCCTATAAACATCCTGATTGGTATGGGGATGAATATGAAAAAGGCGAATATGTTAAGGGGTTGGTGATAAAAGTTAATGCAACTTTAGACCAGGCCGAAGTACGATTTGGCAAATATCGCGCCATCATTACCGCCAAAGACATGGGACGGAGCGGCAAAAAGCCGAAAGACGAATTCAAGGTTGGTGGTCTCGGCGAATTTGTAATCAGCGAGGTTGACAAAGAAAATCAAACGTTAAAAGCGACTCTTTCGCAGGTGCCGGAAGTTCAAGCCGCGATCGTTACAGTTAATGCCAAAACGGGTGAAATTCCGGTTTTAGTCGGTGGCTATGATTTCCATACCAGCAAATTTAACAATGCCACCCAGGGTTTACGCCAAACCGGCTCCTGTTTTAAGCCTTTTGTTTATGCGGCAGCGTTGGAATGGGGGATTACGGATGATATGATTGTCAGCGGTGCGCCGATTCGTCGCGGCGGCTGGATGCCGCATAATTACGACGGTTCATTGAGTCACGCCAATGTTCCGATGAAGATCGCTCTGGCGAAATCATATAATTTGGCAGCAGTTCATTTGCTCGACCAAGTTGGAATCCAGACGGCCGCCCAAATGGTCAGACGTTTTGGCATTACCAATCCGATGGCACCTGTTTTGCCGTCAGCCCTCGGCGCAAGCGAAGTTCCATTGATTGAAATGGTGTCCGCTTATTCAGTGTTTCCAAATAAAGGTGTGCGAATCGAACCGCATTTGATCCGCAAAGTTTTAGACCGTGACGGTAAAGTGTTGGAAGAGTGGGAAAAAACTTCTTACAAAGTAACTAACGAATATGTTGCCGGAACAATGGTTGAGATGATGCAGGGAGTAGTCAGAGGTGGCGGAACGGCCTCCGGTGCCAGTGCGGGCGGACACCCACTGGCCGGCAAAACCGGGACTGTCAATAACCATACGGACGTTTGGTTTATCGGCTACACTCCGACTTATTCAACCGGCGTTTGGATGGGAAATCCCGAAAGAAAAGAATCTCTCGGTTCAGGAATGACGGGCGGTCACGGGGCGGTTCCATATTTTAACGGTTTTATGATTCCGTTTATGAAAGATAAACCGCGCGACAGTTTTTATTCCACACCGGCAATGCCGTCCGAAATGAAGGCTTTGGTTGAACAACGTAAACGCGAGGAACTCGAAAAACTTGAAAAAGCTGATGCTGAAGGGCAACGACTCGGCATTTCCTTCAACACCGGACCGAGACGCACAAAAACCGGCGAAACGACTTCTGAAAATAGCTCGGGTCAGGGAATTGTCAGCACCACTCCCAACAATACCGGCGAGGATGAGCCGCCTCCGGTCTTAAACACAAATAAACCGAAGGGGGCTGAAACTCCGAAACCCCAGATAAAACCCGTAGAAACGCCGAAAAAAGTTGAGCCGCAGAAAACACCTGAAGGCAATAAGAAAAAAGGCAAAAAGGGAGATGATGATCCCTAAAAAAAAATGAAAGGGAAGCGTATATTTGCTTCCCTTTTTACTTTTCCGACAATGTTCTTTGCCGCTCAAAATGCCCGAAAATCTCATTTGCCGCTTTTTTGCCGAAGATTTTTTTTAATTCTTCAACACTGACAGAAGCGATTTTGAAGACTAATGTGAAAATAGTTTCAAAATCTGACTTCCGGGATTATAATATCAGAATGTTCATCTTTGAATGGGACGAAGAAAAGGCGAATATCAATCTTCATAAACATAAAATCAGTTTTGAAGAGGCGGAGACAGTCTTTGACGACCAATTCCTGATAACATTTTCTGATGAATTGCATTCGATTGATGAAGAAAGATTTATCAGCATCGGATATTCCAATATAAATCGAATTTTGTTGGTTGTTCACACGGAAAATTCTGAGAGTAAAGAAGAAATTGTTATAAGAATAGTCAGTTGCCGCCGAGCAACCGCTTTAGAAAGAGAAATTTATGAACCACAAGAAGAAAGATGAAATGCTGGCTGAATACGATTTTCGTGGTAAAAAGGGCGTCCGTGGAAAATATTATCAAGCCTTACAAGCAGGTCATAAAACCATCATTCACCAATCTGACGGCTCAACTGTAATCAGAGAAACTCGCCCAATATTTCTTGATCCTGATTTGCAAGAGAAATTTCCAAACTCCGAAACCGTTAATCGTGCTTTGCGGGAATTGATTGAGATTAAAGGTTAGCTGAATTACCTGTTACTGAGCTTTTGATTCTAGCTGTCTTTTAGCTTTTTCTAGAAGTTAGTGGTAAGTAATTACCTTATTTTACTATTTTACTCCCTCTTCCGACAATTTTCTTTGCCGCTCAAAATGCCCGAAAATCTCATTTGCCGCCTTCTCGCCGACAATCGTTTTCAATTCAGCCACACTCGCCTTGGCAATCTTTACAATCGAACCAAAATTGCGGAGCAGTTTCATTTTACGTTTTTCGCCGATGTTGGGAATGGCAGTTAGTTCGGAGGTGAAATCGCGTTTTTCACGGCGTTTGCGGTGATATTCGATGGCGGTTTTATGGGTTTCGTCGCGGATTTGTTGGACAAATCGCATCGCTTGTGAATTTGCATCAAACGGAATCGGCTGATTTTCGCTCCCTTTTTTCAGCAGATGCGAGATTTGATTGTGATGTTTCGGAGGTTTGACCAGGCCGACTAACGTGATGGCATCCAAATCGAGTTCGCGCAGGGCGGCCGCAGCCGATGAAAGCTGTCCTTTTCCGCCGTCAATAAAAACCAGGTCGGGCAGTGTTTTTTGCTCTTCCAAACGTCTCCGATAAGTTCGAAAAACGGCTTCGTGCATTGAGGCAAAATCGTCTTGCCCCTCGACTGTCTTGATCTTCAAACGCCGGGTTTCCGAGCGATTTTGTTTGCCATTTTCAAAGACGACTAAGCCGGCGACATTTTCCGCGCCCGAAATATTGGAAATATCAAAACTTTCGATCTTGGCCGGGAATTTTGCCAGTTCGAGAATTTCCTGTAATTCTTCCAAAACTTTTTCGGTGTCGGGTTTGAGGACTCGGAATCGCTGTTCAAAGGCAATTTTGGCATTGGTTTCGACCAGCGAAATCATCTCACGTTTTTGTCCGCGTTTCGGATCGTAAATATGGACTCGGCGGCCGCGCCGTTCGGTCAAAACTTTTTCGAGCGTTTCGCGGTCTGCAAAATCGGCCGGGACGTGAATCTCGAGCGGGACATAATCGGTAGAATAATACTGCGCTAAAACTTCGCCTAAAAACTCGGAAACATCAAAATTTTCCGCGTCTAAATCTTCCCAAAAAAATTCGCGCCGTCCGACCATCCGGCCTTCGCGCATGGTAAAAAGTTGGAGAGCCAGCCGCGGCGACGAGGGTTGCAAGATGGCGCTGCGACGAGCCTACGACCTGTTGCTCTTGGACCTGGTATTGCCGGGCAAGAGCGGGTTGGAAATTCTGGCCGAGGTGCGCTCTGTGCGTCCGACGCAGCCGATCATCATCCTG